>NZ_QGMX01000003.1 GCF_003336745.1 Thermus caldifontis
CAACGGGTCGGTTCCCCTCTTTTTATTCCATCTGGCGTCTCACATGTGTCTGTCCAGGTTCAGCCCAAGGCAGGGAGCACTCCCGCAAAGGAAAACCCCGGGGGTTTCCCCCCAGGGCGGTAATTCGGGGAAAGAAAATCAGAGGGCCGGGAAGGCAAAGCTGGCGTAGCCCAGCTCCGCCACCCCAAACCAGCGGTACTGCTCCTCCCGGAACTTCTTCCAAGCGGTGTAAACCTTACGGTAGGTAGCGTCCTTGGCCGCCTCCTCCTCGTACCAGTCAAAGGCTGCCTTCTGGGCCGCCTTCATCACGTCGGCGGGCCACTTGCGCAGGCGCACCCCTGCCTTGATGAGACGTTGCAAGGCCGGAGGGTTCACCTGGTCGTACTTGGCCAGCATGGCAAGGTTGGCCTCAGCCGCCGCCACCTCAATGGCCTGCTGGTACTCCTTGGGAAGCTTCTGCCACTCCTTCAGGTTGATGTAGAAGGAAAGCATGGGCCCCGGCTCGTGCCAACCAGGGTAGTAGTAGTACTTGGCCACCTTGTAGAAGCCCAGCTTCTCGTCGTCGTAAGGACCCACCCACTCGGCGGCATCCACCACACCCCGCTCCAAGGCCGGGTAGATGTCCCCACCCGCCAGCACCTGGGGTACCACCCCAAGCCGGCTCATCACCTGGCCGCCGGGGCCAGGGATGCGCATCTTAAGGCCCTTGAGGTCCGCCACGCCCTTGATCTCCTTGCGGAACCAGCCACCCATCTGGGCCCCGGTATTGCCGCCTGGGAACTGGATGATGCCGAAATCCGCATAGATGGGCCGGAAAAGCTCAATACCACCCCCGTAGTACATCCAGGCGTTCTGCTGCCGGGCGGTGAGGCCGAAGGGCACCGCAGTATCAAAGGCAAAAACCGCCCCCTTGCCCACATAGTAATAGCTGGCGGTGTGGCCGACCTCCACCGTACCCTGTTGCACAGCATCCATCACCTGTAGCCCGGGCACGATCTCCCCTGCTTGGTAGGTGCGGATCTGGAAGCGCCCGCCGGTGAGGGCGGAAACCCGCTCTGCAAAAACGTCCGCTGCCCCAAAGATGGTGTCCAGGCTCTTGGGGAAGCTACTGGCTAGCCGCCACCTTATGGTGGGCTGGGCCTGGGCAAATACCGGGCCGAAAGCTGCGCTAGCCGCTACGCCGATACCTGCTTTCTTCAAGAAGTCACGCCGCTTCATCTTTGACCTCCTTAGCGGTCCGGGGGGATTATACCCCACCTGGGGGTGGAAGGCGCAAGCCCCCCCTCGCAAGTTTTTGCAATACCCCGGTCACCGGATGTAAAAGTAGGTTTCTGCCACCTGGTAGCGGCGGGCGCTAGAGGTTTCCAAGTACAGCCTTAGCCGGGCATCCCAGTCGGTGAACACCCCTTCCAGGCGCAGGTTCCCGGGTTGGCTATCCGTGTAGATGGCCCGCACCCGCTGGAGCCCTCGAGGCGGCGTGACCGTATAGCGGTAAGCCCCCGGGGGAAGGACATGGGTGCCCCGGCCCAGGTGGAAGCGGTCAAACTCGTAGGTGCGCCCATCGGGATCTATGGCCACCAGGCTTATCCAGCCGGGTTCAGCCAGGGTAAGGAAGAAGCGCACCTCCTCCCCCACGTAATAGGTGGCCCCTGCCCCCCGGTCCGGCTCAAAGCGCAGGATGGTTGGGGTAAAGTCCAAGCGGTAGCTTACCGTGACCCCCTCCAGGGTCACGGTGCAGGCGGAAAGTAGACCCAACAATAGAAGCCCCAAAATCCGCATGAGCTCCTCCTCACCTCCAGCTTAGCCCCACCGGGGCTTAGTCCTCTTCAGGAAACCTTAAAGAAGCCTGGGCCACCGGGGTGAAACGCCTCCGGTGCACGGGCGATGGTCCTAGGACCTCGAGGGCCTTTTGGTGCTCGGGGGTGCCGTATCCCTTGTGCCGGGCAAAGCCATAACCGGGGTAAAGGCGGTCCAACTCCTCCATAAGCCGGTCCCGGTGCACCTTGGCCAGGATGCTGGCCGCGGCCACGCTGGGGCTATGCTGGTCCGCCTTGGGAGGGGCCAGGAGGGGCAAGGAGGTGGCCACCTGGAGGTAGTCGGTGACCAAGGCCTCGGGCGGAGGGTCCAGAAGGCATAGCGCCCTCCTTGCCGCCAAGAGGGTGGCCTTCAGGACCCCAAGCCGGTCCACCTCCGCCACCTCCGCTATCCCCAAGGCGTAGGCCAGGGCCACCCCTTTCACCTCCTCCGCCAGGCGCTGGCGCTCCTTGGGCCTTAGGAGCTTGGAATCCCGGAAGGGGTAGCGGCCAGGCGGTAGGATCACCGCCCCCACCACGATGGGCCCCGCCCAGGCTCCCCGGCCCGCCTCGTCTATCCCGGCCACCCTTAGGCCCAGGGACCAGAAGGACGCCTCGAGGCCCTCCATCCCTTGGCATTATGCCTCGCCCCCACGGTTGACACCCTCGGGTATACTCTGGATACGCTTTATATATGGGCCCCCTTGCCCTCCTTATGGCCTCCGCGCTGGCGCTGGGCCTGGCCCTAGCCCAGGAGGTGGTGGTCCAGACCCCCTTGGGCCCAGCCCAAGGCCAGGTGGAAAAGGGAGCCATCGCTTTCTATGGGCTTCCCTATGGGGAGGCGGGCCGCTTCCAAGCCCCTAGGCCCGTGGCCTCCTGGCCTCGAGGGGTGGGAAGGGAGCGGGTGGCCTGCCCCCAAGTCCCCGGGACCACGGCCCGGCTAGGGGGCTACATCCCCCCACAGCGGGAAGACTGCCTGGTTCTCAACCTATTCCTGCCCTTGGGACCCCCGCCCCCAGGGGGGTTCCCGGTGATGGCCTACCTGCACGGGGGCGGTTTCACCTCAGGAAGCGCCGCCGAGCCCGTTTACGGGGGGCATCTTCTCGCCCGGGAAGGGGTGGTGGTGGTTTCCCTAAACTACCGCCTAGGCCCTTTGGGGTTTTTGGCCCTCCCTGCCTTGGCGAAGGAAGATCCCAAGGCCGTGGGCAACTACGGGCTTTTAGATGTGATAGAGGCCCTGCGCTTTATCCAGCGTTACATCGCCTACTTTGGCGGCAATCCCAATAACGTCACCCTCTTCGGGGAATCGGCTGGAGGCATGCTGGCCTGCACCCTGCTGGCCACCCCGGAGGCCCAAGGGCTATTCCACAAGGCCATCCTCCAATCGGGAGGATGCCAAGAGGTGGGCCCCCTGGAGAAGGATATGGCCTTTGGGGAAAGGTGGGCCAGGAGCCTGGGCTGCGCCCCCGAGGATCCAGCCTGCCTTAGATCCTTGCCCCTAGGGCGCCTCTTCCCCGCGGCAGGCCCCCCGGGCCTTCCCGACATCACCGCCTCGGCCCTGGGCTTCCCCCTTTCCCCCTTTAAGCCCCACCTGGGCCCCCTGCTACCGGAAAGCCCCGAGGAGGCCCTGAAAAGGGGCCGGGCCCAAGGCATCCCCCTCCTGGCAGGGGCCAACGCGGAGGAGCTCACCTTTCCCGGCCTGGCCTGGCTTCTGGGACCCAGGACCTGGGAGGAGTTCGGCAAGAGGCTCTCTGCCCAAGGCCTCACCCCAAAACAGCGAGAGGCCTTGGAAAGGGTGTACCAAAAGCGTTTTTCCGATCCCAAAACCGCCTGGGGCCAGGTGCAAACCGATCTTCTTCTCCTCTGCCCTTCCCTGAAAGCCGCCAAGGTCCAGGCCCCTTTCGCCCCCACCTACGCCTACCTCTTCACCTTCCGCATCCCTGGCTTCGAGGGCCTGGTGGCCTTCCACGGCCTGGAGCTGGCCCCCCTTTTTGGGAACCTCGAGGAGATGCCCTTTCTCCCCCTCTTTCTTAGCACCGAGGCCCGGGAAAAGGCCGAGGCCCTGGGCAAGCGCATGCGCCGCTACTGGGTGGGCTTCGCCCGGGAGGGGGAGCCATGGGGCTGGCCCAACTGGCCCGAGTACGGAGAGGGCTACCTCCTCCGTTTGGACGACCCCCCAGGCCTCCTCCCCGATCCTTTTGAGGAAAGGTGCGGTCCCCTCGAGGCCCTTGGGCTACTATAGGGGGCATGAAACCCCGCGCCACCTGCCCCCTGGACTGCCCGGATGCCTGTAGCCTCCTCCTCACCCTGGAAGGGGGCCGCCTCGCCCGGGTGGAGGGCGACCCCCGCCACCCCATCACCCAAGGCTTCGCCTGCGCCAAAACCTACCGGTATCCAGAAAGGGTACAGGAACGCCTCCTCCACCCCATGCGCCGGGTGGGGAGGAAGGGGGAGGGCCGCTTTGAAAGGGTTTCCTGGGAGGAGGCCCTGGAAGCCATCGCCGAAAGGCTTAGGGCCATCCTGGACGCCCACGGCGGGGAGGCCGTCCTCCCCTACCACTATGCCGGCACCATGGGCCTTGTGGAAAACCAGCATCCTTTGGCCTTCTTCCGGGCCATCGGGGCCAGCGAGCTAGAGGAAACCATCTGCTCCACCGCCGGAAGTGCCGCCTGGGAGATGACCTACGGCCCCAGGCTGGGCCCGGATCCCGAGGAGGTGCCCAACGCCCGCTATATCCTCCTTTGGGGCATCAACAGCCTCACCACCAACAGCCACCTCACCCCCTTCCTCAAGGAGGCGCGAAGGCAAGGGGCCAAGGTGGTGCACATAGACCCCTACGAGAACCACACGAGCCGCTTCGCCCATGAGCACCTCAAGCTCCGCCCTGGCACCGACGCCGCCTTGGCCTACGCCCTGGCCCACGTGCTCTTCCGCGAGGGCCTGGTGGACTGGTCGTACCTAAGGGAGGCCGCCACCGGGGTGGAGGACTTCCAAAGGGAGGCCGAGGCCTGGCCTCCAGAAAGGGCCGAGGCCCTTACCGGGGTGCCCAAGGAGGCCATAGAACGCCTGGCCCGGGAGATGGGGGAGGCCAAGCGGGTCTTCCTCCGGGTGGGCTACGGCATGACCCGGCACCCAGGAGGGGGGAATGCCCTAAGGGCCGTCATCCTCCTTCCCGCCCTCCTGGGGGCCTGGCGCTACCCAGGGTGCGGGGCGTTGCTTTCCACCAGCGGGGCCTTTGCCCTCAACAAGCGCTTCCTTGGGGGCAGGCACCTTCTAGAAGGAGATCGCCCCCACAGGGGCTACTTCCGGCCCAACCCCGGGGTGCGCCGGATCAACATGAACCAGCTGGCCAGCGCCCTAACCCAGCTTGACCCCCCCATCCGGGCCCTTTTCGTCTTCAACTCCAACCCCCTGGTGGTAGCCCCGGACACGGGAAGGGTCAAGGAGGGGCTTTTGCGGGAGGACCTTTTCACCGTGGTGCTGGAACAGGTCCAGACGGAAACCGCCCTTTTTGCCGACTACCTCCTGCCCGCCACCTTCTTCTACGAGCACCCAGACCTCTACACCAGCTATGGGCACTACTACCTCTCCTGGAACGAGCCCCTGGCTGAGCCTGAAGGGGAGGCCCGGCCCAACACCTGGGTCTTCCGGGAACTTTCCCAGCGGCTTGGCCTCGAGGAACCCACCCTCTACTGGACGGCGGAGGAGGTGGCAAGAAGCCTCCTTGCCACGGACCACCCCCACCTGGAGGGCATCACCCTGGAAAGGCTAAAGGAGGAGGGCTTCGTGAAGCTAAAGCTTCCCAAGCCCTTCCTCCCCTTCCAGAAAGGACCGGTGCGCTTCAGCCCACCCCCTGAGGTCATTCCCACGAAGGCCCTTCCCGGCTACCCCCTCATCCTCCTCACCCCCCCGGCCCACCGCTTCCTCAACACCACCTATGGGAATGTCCGGGCCCTGGTGGAGGCGGAAGGGGGCGAGCCCAGGCTCCTCATCCACCCAGAGGACGCAAGGGAGCGGGGGATCACCGACGGCATGCTGGTCTACATCCACTCCCCCCAAGGGAGGGTGGTGCGCAAGGCCCAGGTCACGGAGGCTCCCATGCCGGGGACGGTGGTCCTCGAGGGCACCTGGTGGGAGAAGTGGGCCCCAGATGGCAAGGGGATCAACCACCTCACCACGGAGGCCCTCACCGACTTAGGGGGTGGCAGCACCTTCCACTCCACCCCGGTGGAGGTGGAGCCCCTCCGCCTGGCCTGATTTGCGCCTGGGCTACGCTTTTGCTACCCTGGTTGGGTGCAGATGCCTAAGCCCCTTAAGCGCGCCGTGGCCCTGGCCGCCTGGTCCGACAAGGGCCTCCTCCTGGTGAAGCGCCCCGAGGAGGACCTCGAGTTCGGCGGGGCCTGGGGCCTTCCCGCCGTGAGCCTGGAGGAAAGGGAGGGCGTGGAGGAAGGGGCCCTAAGGGTAGGCCGGGAAAAACTGGGAACCGAGGTGAAGGTCCTGAGGCCCGTGGCCTTCGGGGTGGAGGAGCGCGCCGCGTACACCCTGGAGCTTTGGGTGGTGGAGGCTAGGCTCCTTTCCGAACCCCTCCTGCCCGAGCCCCAGCCCGGGAAAACCTACTACCGGGCCTACCGCTTTGGCCATCCCCAGGAGCTCAGGGAAGCGTCCCAAAGCGGCTCCTTGTGTAGCCGCCTCTACCTGGCGGTGAAAGGCCTATGCCCGTAGCCATGGAAACCCTGCTTCTGGTGAACCTTTTCCACGAGCTGGCCCTAAAAGGGGGCAACCGCCCCTTTTTCCTGAAGAGAGCCAAGGCCCACGTGAAAGAGGCCCTTAAGGGGACAGGGGCCAGGCTGGAGGCGGAGTGGCCCATGGCCCTTCTCTTCCGCCTGCCCCAGGAAGCCTGGCCCGAGGCCAAGGAACGCCTGAAGGACACCTTGGGGGTGGAGGGTTTCGCCCGGGTCCTGCGCACGCCTCCGGACCTCAAGGCCCTCGAGGCGGCCCTGGAGGCGGTCCTTCTGGAGGAGCGTTTCCAAAGCTTCCGCATCACCGCCAAGCGCTCCGACAAAACCTTCCCCCTAACCTCCCCGGAGATCGAGCGCCTCCTGGGCGCCTTCGTGAAGGAGAAGACGGGGGCCAAGGTGCAGCTCAAGGGGGCGGAACGGGAGTGGGTGGTGCGCGTCCTGCCCAATGCCGCCCTTCTGGAGGTGGAGCGCCACCCGGGGCCCGGAGGGCTTCCCCCTGGAGTCTCCGGAAAGGTGGTGGCCCTCCTTTCCGGGGGGATGGACTCCCCGGTGGCCGCCTACCGCCTCATGCGCCGGGGGGCGAAGGTGGTCCTGGTGCACTTCCACCCTTTCCCTCTCCTCTCCGGCGGGAGCCGGGAAAAGGCCAAGGCCATCGCCGAGCGCCTGGCCCGCTTCCAGCACCGCATCCGCCTGCACCTGGTTCCCTTTAGCGAGGTGCAAAGGGAGATCATCGTCAAGACCCCCAAGGCCTACCGGGTGGTCCTCTACCGCCGCTACATGCTTCGCATCGCCGAGGCCATCGCCCAAGAGGAAGGGGCCTTGGCCCTTGGCACGGGAGACAGCCTAGGCCAGGTGGCCTCACAAACCCTGGAGAATCTCTATGTGGTAAACCAGGCCGCTACCCTTCCCGTCTTCCGTCCCCTGGTGGGTTTGGACAAGGTGGAGATCAAGGCTGAGGCGGAGCGCATCGGCACCTACCCCATCTCCATCCTCCCCGACGAGGAGTGTTGCACCCTCTTCGCCCCCAAGCACCCCGTGACCCGGGCCCAGCTTTCCGTGGTCCTCGAGGCGGAACGCCACCTAAATACCGAGGCCCTCATCGCCTTGGCCCTCAAGGACCGGGAGGTGGTGCGCTACACCTGGCCAGGGCAAAAACCCCTACCGAAGGCCCAAGGGGAGGCCCCTATAATGGGGCATGGACCTCTTGACGGCTAAAGCCCTTCTGGAAAGGGGCGAAACCACCCCTCTGGCCCTTTTGGAAGAGGCCCTGGAAAGGGCCCGGGCCTTCCAGGACCGGAACGCCTTGGCCCACCTGGACGAGGAAGGGGCCAAGGAGGAAGCCCATAGGCTTACCGAGGAGCTGAGGCAGGGAAAAGTCCGGGGACCCTTGCATGGCATCCCCCTCACGGTGAAGGACCTCTTCCCGGTAAAGGGCATGCCCACCCACGCCGGAACCCGGGCCCCCCTGCCTCCCCTTCCCGAGGAGGCCCAGGCGGTAAGGCGCCTGCGGGAGGCCGGTGCCCTTCTCTTTGCCAAGACCAACATGCACGAGGTGGCCTTGGGGATCACCGGGGAAAACCCCTGGACTGGCCCCGTGCGTAACGCCTTAGACCCCAGCCGCCAAGCCGGGGGAAGCAGCAGCGGAAGCGCCGTGGCCGTGGCCCTGGGGA
Organism: Thermus caldifontis; assembly: GCF_003336745.1. Classification (NCBI taxonomy): domain Bacteria; kingdom Thermotogati; phylum Deinococcota; class Deinococci; order Thermales; family Thermaceae; genus Thermus; species Thermus caldifontis. Next base: position 8,203 of record NZ_QGMX01000003.1, read on the forward strand.
TCGGCCTAGCCTCCTTAGGCTCGGACACCGGGGGGTCCATCCGCATTCCCGCGGCCTTCAACGGGGTGGTGGGCTTCAAGCCCTCCTACGGCCGGGTGAGCCTAGAAGGGGCCCTGCCCCTATCCCGCTCCACCGACCATGCGGGGCCCATCGCCAAGACGGTACGGGATGCCCACTTCCTCACGGAGATCCTGGCGGGGGAAAGCATCCTCCTCGAGGGCCCGCAAAACCCCACCTTCGGCGTGCCCCTGGACTTCCTGGAGGGCCGTCTAGGGGTGGGCGTGCGCAGGGCGTTCCAAAGCCTTTTGCAGGATCTGCCCTCACTAAGGGCCGAGGTGAAGGAGGTGTCCCTACCCCTCCCCGGGGTCTACGAGGTCTACACCCGCCTGGTGCGCTACGAGGCGGCCCGCATCCACGAAAAAGCCTTGAAAGAACACCCGGAAGGCTTCTCCCCCCAGGTGCGGGAGGCCCTTTTGGCGGGGCTTGCCCTCACGGAGAAGGACTACCGGGATGCGGTGGCGGAAAGGGAGGTCCTGCGCCTCCAGCTGGTGAAGGCCTTGCGGGGAGTGGATGCCCTCATCCTGCCCACCCAGCCCCTACCGGCCCCGCCCTTGGGCACGGAGGAGGTGGAGCTGGAATCGGGAAGGAAGGGCCACCGGGAGGCCTTCATCACCCTCACCCTGCCCTTTAGCCTCCTGGGGGTTCCCACCCTAACCCTCCCCTTCGCCCGGGTGGAGGGGATGCCCGTGGGGCTCCAGGTGGTGGGGCCCTATGCGGAGGATGGCCGGGTGCTGGCCATTGGGGGCTGGCTCGAGGCCCGGCTAAAGTAGGGCGTAAAGCAACCCCAGGGTCAAAAGGGTCAGGGGCAATCCCAGCCGCAAGTGTTCCCAAAGGCTAATCCTCACCCCCTCCCTCCCCGCCCCCTCGGCCACGATGAGGTTGGCCACGCTGGCAAGAAGGGTGAGGTTCCCCGCCAGGGTGCTTCCCCCGGCCAGAAGAAGCCAGTCCCGGGGCTCCTGCACCAAGGGAGCCAGGAGCAAGACCGCGGGCACATTGGAAATCATCAAGGAAAGCAGGGAGGCACCCATAAGAAGCCCCAAAGGGGTGGCGGCCAGGGGCAGAAGGAACTCCACCAGGTCCAGCCTTCGCACCCCCTCGGTGACCATGAAGAGGGCAGCGAACATCAGCAAAAGCTCCCAGTCCACCCTTAAGAAGTAGCGCTGGGAGCGAAGCCTGCGGGTGAAAAGGAGAAGCCCCGCCGCCACCAGGGCCCCCTGGGCCATGGGATAACCCAGGAGGAAGGCCAGGAAAAGCCCCCCTGCCACCCAAAGCCCCTTGGCCAAAAGGGGGCGGTGGAGCCGGTAGCGCAAGGGGGGCATGGGGGGAAGGGGCTTGAGGGAGCGCACCTCGGGGTAAAGAAGGGCCAAAAGGACCACCTGGAGCCCTAGGCCCAAGAGGGCCACGGGCCAGAGGGCCGCCACAAACCCCAGGTAGGAGAGGCCGGAAAGGCTCGCCACCACGAGGTTCTGGGGGTTTCCCGTGGGGGTCATAAGGCTTCCCGTGTTGACCGCCGCCATGAGGGCAAGGAGGTAGGGCACGGGGTTCAAGCCCAGGCCCCGGGTCAAGGAAAGGACCAAGGGGGTGAGGAGAAGGGCCATGGTGTCGTTGAGGAAGAGGGCAGAGAGGAGGCCGCTACCGAAGGTAAGGAGCAGGAGAAGGGCAAAGGGGGTCTTGGCCAGGCGCAAAAGTCCTTCCGCCGCCAGGCCAAAGAAGCCCGCATACCCTAGATGGGCGTTTAGGACCATGATGCCGAAGAGGAAGGTGAGGGTTTGGGCGTCCATGGCCCCCCAGGCCTCCTCCAGGTCCAGGACCCCAAGGAGCAGCAAAAAGCTTGCCCCCACCAAGGCCACCCCCGCCCGGTTCATGCGGTAGCCGGGAAGCCCTCCCAGGGCCAGGCCCAGGTAGGTGAGGAGGAGGACGAGGAGGCTAAGCCCCTCCCTTATCTCCTGGAAAAGCACCATATAGCCTCTCCGCCAGCCGGACCTTTACCCCAGGCCACTCCTCCCGCAGGAGGCTGTAGACGAGGTCATCGCGGAAGGTGCCGTCAGAAAGCAGGCGGTTCCGCCTCAAGACCCCTTCCCGCACCGCCCCCAAGGACTCCAAGGCCCTTTGGCTTCGCAGGTTCAAGGGGTCCACCTTAAACTGCACCCGTTCCGCCTGGAGCACCTCAAAGGCGTGGCGCAAGAGAAGGTACTTGGCCTCCTTGTTGGCGGGGCTTCCCCAGAAGGGTTTGAAGATGAGGGTGCCGATCTCCAGCTTGCGGTTTTGCGGGTCCGGCGCGATAACGGAGATCCGCCCGGCCAGCCTCCCCTCCAAGAAAACAGCCCAGTTCACCCGGCCGGGCTCGGCAAGGAGGGCTTGGAGGTGCGCCCTTAGGTCCTCCAGGTCCCTTACCCTATGGCTCATATGGCGGTAGACCTCGGGGTCAAAGTGGGCTTGGAAGCCGGGGAGGTGGGAAAGGGATAGGGGTTCTAGGCGGACATACCGGCCCTCGAGGCTCGGGGGGAAGGACCACATGTTTCCATTATGGGGGAAACCCCCTTCGCACACTGGATTGATATCGGATACTTTGGCAACGAGCCTTGGGGTATAATGGCGGCGAAGGGAGGTTGCCAATGAGGAAGCTGTTGGCTTTTTATGCCCTTTTCTTCCCCTTAACCTTAGCGCAAAGCGTCACCATCACCTACTGGCAGTACGAGTTCCGCAGCAAGGTGGAAGCCATCAACGAGCTCATCCGCCGCTTTGAGGCCCAAAACCCGGGCATCAAGGTGGTTCATCAAACCTTTCCCTATGACGCCTTCCAGCAAAAGGTAGCCGCCGCTATTCCTGCGGGGCAAGGACCGGATGTGGTCAACCTTTACTACGGTTGGGCCCCCACCTGGGTCAAGGCCGGGTATTTGGCAGCTTTACCGGACGACTGGGCCCGGCGCCTCGACCAGGGCTTCGTAGCCATGGCCCAGGCCGCCAAAGTGGGTGGGAAGCTCTATGGGGTCCCCACTGCGGTGCGGAGCCTGGCCCTTTTCTACAACAAAGACCTCTTCCGCCAGGCGGGGGTTGCCGCCCCCCCCAAGACCTGGGAGGAGTTTATCGCTGTTGGCCAAAAGCTGACCGTAAAACAAGGAGGGCGCTTCACCCAGATTGGCTACGGCATCGCCCCAGACGGACAGGACCACCACCTGGTCCGGGAGGTCCTGGTACGCCAGTTCGGGGGCAGGCCCTACTCCGACGACGGTAAACGAGTCCTTTACCAGGGCGAGGCCGGGCTTAAGGCTCTCAGCTTCTATACCGACTGGGTCCGCAAATACGAGATCGGGGTCCCCGGCTTCTTCCCTGGCAACAACGGCTACCGGGATGGGTTCATAGCAGGCAGAATCGCTATGATCATCGACGGATCTTTCGCCATCGGTACCATTCAGCAAGGAGCCCGTTTCAACTGGGGAGTAGCGGAGCTACCCCTGGAGCGGCCAGGGGGAAGAAAGGCGAACTTTGGCTCCTTCTGGATGCACGGCCTCACCCCATTGGCCACCGGGCCTAAGCGGGAAGCTGCGCTTCGGTTTCTTTCCTTCATCACCTCTGAGGAAACCCAGCGCTTCTGGTTGGAAAAGGTGGGGGAACTCCCCGCCAGCAAGAACCTGATCAGGGACCCCAAGCTCTCCTTACACCCCATCTATGGCCCCTTTGTGCTGAGCCTGGCCTACGCCAAGGCCACCCCCTTTGTGGACGAGGCCGCCCAGCGCAAGGTGATGGTGGACGCCATCAACCGGGTCCTCCTCCAAGGCATGGACCCCGCTCAATCCTTGAGGATAGCCGCTGAGGAAGAGCAAAAGATTCTGGATCAGTTCTGGAGGTAGGGTGCGGCTTACCCTAGCCCGGCGGGAAGCCCTATGGGCGCTAGTCTTTCTAACCATCCCCTTGGCCTTCTTCCTTTACTTTCGCATCTTTCCTGCCTTCCAGGCCCTGTGGCTTTCCCTTTACGAATGGCACGCCGATCCTGCGCAGAGGCGCTTTGTAGGCCTCGAGCACTATGTCCGGCTCCTGGAAGACCCCCTTCTTCGCCGAGCCCTTTGGAACACCCTCCTCTACACTCTCCTAGGAGTCCCAAGCCAGATTGCCTTGGGACTCATCATCGCCCTGCTTTTAAGAAAAGTTCCCTTTGGCCGCGACTTCTTCCGGGCCATCTACTTTGCCCCTTACGTGACCCCGGCGGTGGCCGTGGCCTGGGTCTGGAGTTGGATGCTTTCCCCACACTTCGGGCTGGTCAACGAACTCTTAGTCCTTTTAGGCATCCCCCCGCAGCCCTTTCTACAAAGCCCCACTCAGGCCCTGCCCACCGTGGCCTGGGTGGTGGTCTGGCAGAACTTAGGCTTCCAGGTGGTCCTCTTCCTGGCGGGACTGGAAAGCATCCCCCGGCAGTACTATGAGGCCGCCCGCATTGACGGGGCAGAAGGGTGGCGACTCTTCCGCCACATCACCTGGCCTCTTTTGAACCCGGTTTTGGTCTTCTCCGTGGTCATCGGCACCATCGGGTACCTACAGCTTTTCACGCAGGTGGTGAACCTGAACTTTACCGACCAGGGGGGACCTCTGAACAGCACCCTGACCCTGGCTCTTTACATCTACCAGCTGGCCTTCCTGCGCTTCCAGCTGGGGTATGCCGCAGCGGTCACCGTCCTCCTCTTTGCCCTCATCCTCCTAACCACTTTGGTACAGCTGAGGCTCCTAACCCGGAGGGTGGAGTTATGAAAGCCCAAAGCCGCCTTGCGGGGTTCTTGGTTCTCCTTTTTCTCCTCTTAGGTAGCGGGGTCATGGTTCTCCCTTTTCTCTGGATGGTGCTCACCTCCTTCAAGCCTTTTCCCGAGCTCTTTCAACTCCAATTTCTTCCCCGGGAGCCCACCTTAGAGAACTACCGAGTGGTGCTCTGGGAAACGGGGTTTATACGCTGGTTTGGAAACAGCCTTCTGGTGGCTTCTCTTACCACCCTTTCCGTGCTTTTCTTCGACAGCCTCGCAGGCTACGCACTGGCCCGGCTGCGGTTCCCCGGGAGAAATCTGGTCTTTGTCCTCATCCTTTCCACCCTCATGGTTCCCACAGAGATGCTGGTTATTCCCTGGTACGTGATGAGTGCGGAAAAGGGATGGATCAATACCTACTGGGGGCTCCTCTTCCCCGGTTTAATCACCGCCTTCGGGGTCTTCCTCATGCGGCAGTTCTTCGAAACTTTGCCCCAGGACCTTTTCGACGCCGGAAGGATAGACGGGCTTTCCGAGTTCGGGGCCTTTTGGCGGATCGGCCTACCCCTGGTACGCCCCGCCCTAGCAGCTTTGGGGATCTTCACCTTCCTGGGCAATTGGAACGCCTTTCTCTGGCCCCTCATCGTGGTCCAGACTCCGGAGATGCGCACTCTTCCCGTGGGCATCGCCCTTTTCTCCGGGGAAGCGGGTACGGCCTGGAACCTGATCATGGCTGCCTCGAGCCTGGCGGTGCTACCGGTCCTTTTGGTCTTTTTCTTCTTCCAGCGGCAGATCATCGAAGGGGTGGTGCTCACGGGGGTAAAGGGATGACGGAAGGGGTTCAGCAAGTCCTAACCCTCCTCCACCTCCCCCACCGGGGAAGCGCCACGGTCCTCGAGGACACCCTGCGCTACACCCGCACCCTTTTGCAAAGGGTCTTCCAAGGGGTAAGCTCTTAGCAAATGTTCCGCGTGGGCATCCTGACCGTATCCGATAAGGGCTTCCGGGGGGAGCGGGAGGACACCACCCACCTGGCCATCCGCGAGGTCTTAAAAGGAGGGCCCTTTGAGGTGGCGGCCTACGAGATCGTCCCCGACGAGCCTCCTCTCATCAAAAAGGTCATCCGGCTCTGGGCCGACCGGGAGGGCCTGGACCTCATCCTCACCAATGGGGGCACGGGCCTAGCCCCAAGGGACAAGACCCCCGAGGCCACCCGGGAGCTTTTGGACAAGGAGGTGCCCGGCCTTGCCGAGCTCATGCGCCTTAAGGGCCTGGAGAAAACCCCCATGGCCGCCCTTTCCCGGGGCCTTGCGGGGGTAAGGGGGAAAAGCCTCATCCTGAACCTGCCGGGAAGCCCCAAGGGAGCCCGGGAATCCCTGGAGGCGGTGCTTGTCGTCTTGCCCCATGCCCTAAGCCTCATCACCGGCAAGGCCTGGCGGGAGGGGCACCATGAGTAGGGTCCCCGAGACCTCGGTCTTCCTGGTGGTGGATGAGGCCAAGAGGAGGGCCCGGGAGAAGGGAATCCGCCTCATAGACCTCTCCATCGGCTCCAGCGACCTCCCGCCTCCCCGGAAGCCCCTAAGGGCCCTACAGGAAGCCCTTTCCGATCCCAGCACCTACGGCTACTGCCTGAAAAGCTGCACCCTTCCCTTTTTAGAGGAGGCCACCCGCTGGTACCAGGAGCGCTACGGGGTATACCTGGACCCCAGGCGGGAAGCCCTGGCCTTGATCGGAAGCCAGGAGGGCCTGGCCCACCTCCTTCTGGCCCTCACCGAGCCCCAAGACCTCCTCCTTCTTCCCGAGGTGGCCTACCCCAGCTACTTCGGCGCCGCCCAGGTGGCCTCCTTAAGGACCCACCTCATCCCCTTGCGGGAGGATGGCCTGGCGGATCTCTCCCGGGTGCCGGAAGAGGTCTGGAAGGAGGCCAAGGTCCTCCTCCTCAACTACCCCAACAACCCCACAGGGGCCTTGGCGGACTGGGGTTACTTTGAGGAGGCCTTGGGGCTGGTGAGTAAATACGGCCTATGGCTGGTCCACGACAACCCCTATGTGGACCAGGTCTACGAGGGCGAGGCCCCCTCCCCCTTGGCCCTTCCCGGAGCCAAGGAACGGGTGGTGGAGCTTTTCAGCCTCTCCAAAAGCTACCACCTGGCGGGCTTCCGCCTGGGCTACGCCCTGGGGAGCGAGGAGGCCATCGCCCGGCTGGAAAGGGTCAAGGGGGTTATAGACTTCAACCCGTATGCCGGCATCCTGCGCATGGGGATCGCCGCCCTTAAGACCCCAAAGGAGGTGACCCGGGGTTTCGCCCAGGTGTATCGGCAAAGGGCCTTAACCCTAGCGGAAGCCCTGAAGGGGGCGTTGGACCTCCTCCCCCCCAAGGCCACCATGTACCTTTGGGGGAAGCTTCCCCAAGGCGTGGACGACCTGGAGTTCGCCCTAAGCCTGGTGGAGCGGGGCGTGGCCGTGGCCCCGGGGAGGGGGTTCGGCCCAGGGGGATGGGGGCACGTGCGCCTGGCCCTGGTGCGGCCCGTGGAGGAGCTTCTGGAAGCCGCCCGCATCCTAAAAGAAGCCCTGGACTAATACCGCCCTACTGCCACCTTTCCTCCGGGGGAAGCCCCAAAAGAGCCCGCTTCACCTCCCCCACCAGATACAGGCTTCCCGCCACCACCACCCGGTCCTCCAGGGCGAAGGCCTTTTCCAGGGCCTTTAGGGGTTCTTCCTCCAGCAAAGCCCCCGGGAAAAGGGAAAGAAGGGCCTTGGGGTCTTGGCTCCTTGGGGAAGCGTAGCGGGTGAGGACCACCGGCCCCAATCCCCCAAGGGCCTCGGCCATGGCCCGGTGGTCCTTCTCCCGGCTGAAGCCCAGGACGAAGGCGGCGGGCAAAAGCCCGTGGAAGCGAAAGGCTTCCCGCAAGGCCCAAGCCCCTTCCGGGTTGTGGGCCCCATCCAGGAAAAGCTCCTTCCCCCCGGGCCAAGGAAGGCGCTCCAGCCGCCCCGGGTTCTCCACCCGGAGGAGGCCCCTTTCCACTGCCTCCCAATCCGCCCCCAAAAGCCTCCCCGCCACCGCCGCCAGAGCCAGGTTTTCCGCCTGGTGGGGACCGAGAAGCCGGGTGTGGAAGCCCCTTTCCTCCCCCTTAAGCCCCAGGCGGAAGGCCAAGCCCTCCCCAAAGGCCTCCACCCCGGAAAGGGAAAAGGCCTCCCCCAGGATCCAAAGGGGGGTGCCCAGGGCCCGGGCCCTCTCCCGAAGCTCCTGAAGCCCCTCCCCCCTGGCGGCGGTGAGGGCCGGCACCCCCCTTCGGAAAATCCCCGCCTTTTCCCGGGCCACGTCCCTCAGGGTGGGGCCCAGGATCTCCAGGTGGTCGTGGCCGATGTTGGTCACCACGCAGAGATGGGGCTCGGCAGCGTTGGTGGCATCAAAGCGCCCCCCCAGGCCCACCTCCAGCACGGCGAACTCCACCCCCTCCTGGGCGAAGTGGAGGAGGGCAAGGGCCGTGGCCACCTCAAAGAAGCTGGCCCCTAGGTCCTCCGCTAGGGGGCGGATCTCCTCCAGAAGGGAAAGAAGCGCCTCCTGGCCTATGGGGTTACCCTGGATGGCCACCCTCTCCCGGAAGTCCACCAGGTGGGGGCTGGTGTAAAGCCCCACCCTTAACCCCGTTTCCTCCAGGATGGCCGCCAGGGCCCGGGCGGTGGTACCCTTGCCGTTGGTCCCGCCGATGAGGACCACGGGGTAGGCCTCCTGGGGGTTACCCAGGCGGGCGAGGAGGGCCTGGATACGCTCTAGCCCCGGCTTCACCTGGCCCTGCCGGGCGTAAAGCCAGGCTAAGGGATCCATCTACCCCTTAAGGGCTGCCTTGCAGGTGGGGCAGAGGCCCTTGTAGGTGAGCTCCACCCCCTTTACCTCCAGCTGGGGGTAAGCCTCCTGGGCGGGGGTGAGGAGGTCGGGAAGGGGCACCTCCAGGTCCACGATGGCCCCGCACCCCTGGCAGATCAGGTGCAGGTGGGGGTGGAGGTTGCCGTCGTAGCGGGTGGCCTCCCCCGCCTTGGTGATGGGGATGAGGTAGCCTTCCTCCACCAGGGCCTCGAGGGTGCGGTAGATGGTCCCCAGGCTCACCTTGGGCACCACCTTGCGCACCTCCTGGTAAATCCAGGCGGCATCGGGGTGGTTATGGGCCTTCCTCACCACCTCCAAGACAGCCTTGCGTTGGCGGGTCAAGCGCTTAAGCGCCATCTACCCCACTATACCCCAGGCCAGGAGGAAACTCCAGCAATCCTATCGGGTTTGGGCCAAAATCTCCCGCCCGCCCTGCTCCAGCACGTCCTGGGCCAGCTCCAGGCCCAGCTCCTCGGCCTCGGAAGCGTCGCCTTCAATCTCCGCCCGGATAAAGCTCTTGCCGTCGGGGGTGAGGACCATCCCCTCCAGAAGGAGGGTGCCGTCCTCCGCCACCTGGGCCAGGGCCCCCACCGGGGCCAGGCACCCGGCCCCAAGGCCCTTTAAAAAGGCCCGCTCCGCCCGTACCCGGTCGTGGGAGGGGTGGTGGTGGAGGGCATAGCAAAGCTCCTCCGCCAGGTCGTCCCCCACCCGGACCTCCAGGGCCAAGGCCCCCTGGCCAGGGGCAGGAAGCATCACCTCGGGCTCCAGGAACTGGTCAATGCGGTTGCGCAGATCCAACCGGATGAGCCCCGCCGCCGCCAGGATGATCCCGTCGTACTCCCCGTTGCCCAAGGCGGCCAGGCGGGTGTCCACATTGCCCCGGAGGTCCTTCACCACCAGGTCCGGCCGCTGGGCCAGAAGCTGGGCCTTGCGCCTGATGGAGCTGGTCCCCACCACGGCGCCTTGGGGAAGGTCCTCGAGGCGCTTATACACCTTGCCCAAAAAGGCATCCCGGGGGTCCTGCCTGCGGGGTATGGCGGCAATCTTAAGCCCCGGGGGTTCCTCCGTGGGGAGGTCCTTCAGGGAGTGCACGGCGATGTCGATCTCCCGGGAAAGGAGGGCCTCCTGCAACTCCTTGACAAAGATGGCCTGCTCCAGGGGGCTTGCCCCCTGGTCCCCCCGGGTCTTGATGGTTTTCACCTTGAACTCCGCCTCGGGCCAGCTTTCCTTAAGACGCTCCACCACAAAGCGGGTCTGGGCCAGGGCCAAGGCGCTGCCCCGGGTTCCCACCACGATGACGCGCATACTTTCCCATACTACACGAGAACCCGAAGCCAGCCACCCCCTACTCCAGGGCCAAGCCCAAAGGATCCTCTAAAAGCGCGGCCAGATGCCGGCAGAAGCGGGCCGCCTCCGCCCCGTCTATAAGGCGGTGGTCATAGGTGAGGGCAAAGGGCATGATGAGGCGGGGCTGGAAAGCCTCCTTCTCCGGGTCCCACACCGGCTTCATCCCGGAGCGGGAAACCCCCAAAATAGCCACCTCGGGCCAGTTCACGATGGGGGTGAAGCCCACCCCTCCAATCCCCCCCAGGTTGGACAGGCTGAAGGTGCCTCCTTGCATCTCCTCCGGGGAAAGCTTCCTTTCCCTGGCCTTTTCGGAAATCTCCTGGAGCTCCTTGGCCAGGCGCAAAACCCCCTTTTGCTCCACATTCCGGATCACCGGCACCAAAAGGCCGTGGGGGGTGTCCACCGCCACCCCGATGTGCACGTAATCCTTGTAGACGATCTCTCCCCTCTCCACATCGATGGAAGCGTTGAACTTGGGGAAGGCCTTCAGGGTCAGGGCCAAGGCCTTGAGAAGGAAGGCGGTGAGGGTGAGCCTAAAGCCCCGTTCCTCCGCCCGCTTGGCATAGCGCTTCCTTAGGGCTTCCAGCTCGGTGATGTCCGCCTCGTCAAAGTGGGTGACCATGGGCACCTGGGCCCAGGCCTGGGCCATGGACCTCAAGGTGGCCTTGCGCACCCCGCTCATGGGCTCGGTGCGCACCGGACCCCACTTGCTAAAGTCAGGGAGCTTGGGGCTTGGGGGCGGTGGGGCCTCGAGGGCCACGGGGGGCTGGGCCAACCCCGCCGCCCGCCTCACATCCTCGGCGGTGATCCGCCCCGCCAGGCCCGTGCCCCTCACCTGGCGGATGTCCACCCCCAGCTCCCGGGCCAGCCGCCGCACCGAGGGAGCGGCGGGGATGAGCCGCCCCTCCCCCTCTGCCGGAGCCGGCGAAGGAGGGGGGGCTTTTGGGGAAGGCTCCGCCTGGGCCCGGTCTTCCCTGGGCGGGGCAGCCGCCTCCTGGGGCCTAGGAGCCACCTCCCCAGCCTCCAGCTCCAGGAAGGGCTGGCCCGGGCGCACCTCGTCCCCCACCTTCACCAAAACCCGCTTCACCACCCCGCCCGCCTCCGCGGGCACCTCCATGACCGCCTTGTCGGTTTCCAGCTCCAAAAGGGGATCCCCGGGAGCCACCCGGTCCCCCTCCTTCACCCGCACCCCCACCACCGTGGCGGCGCTCACGTTATCGCCCAGTTCGGGAAGCTTCAGCTCCATCCTGCCCTCCAGAATACCCCCTACCTCCGGTGGGGCGGGGTCTCCAAAAGCTCCAGCCCAAGCTCCTTCCGCGCTTTGGCCAAGACCTTAGCCGGCACCTGGCCTTCCTCGGCCAGGAGAGCAAGGGCGGCGTAGGCGATGTGCCGGGCATCCACCTCAAAGAAGTCCCTTAAGGCCTCCCGGGTGTCCGAGCGGCCAAAGCCATCGGTGCCCAGGGCGCAGAAGGGCCGGTCCAGATACCCCCTTATGAGGTTGGGCAGGGCCTTCAGGTAATCGCTGGCGGCCACCACCGGGCCCTCGTGCCCCTCCAGAACCTCCGCCACGTAGGGCTTGCGGGCCTTGCCCAAAAGCCTCCGCTCCCTTTCCGCCTCGAGGGCATCGTAGTAGAGGGCTTTGTAACTGGTGGCGCTCCAGACATCCGCCACCACCCCGTAGCCCTTCAGCAGCTCCTGGGCCTTCGCCGCCTGGGGCAGGATGGGCCCCGAGCCCAGAAGCTGTACCCGGGGGCCTTCCCCCTCCCCGGGGCGGAAGAGGTAGAGGCCCTTCAGGATCCCCTCCTTCACCTTCTCCCGAGGCCCGGGCATGGGGGGGTGGGGGTAGTTCTCGTTCTCGATGGTGATGTAGTAGAAGACATCCTCCCCCTTCTGGTACATGCGCTTTAGGCCGTCTTCCAGGATGACGGCGAACTCGTAGGCGAAGGCGGGGTCGTAGGCCAAAAGGTTGGGGGCGGCCAGGGCGTAGATCTGGCTCTGCCCATCCTGGTGCTGCAACCCCTCCCCCTCCAGGGTGGTCCGCCCCGCCGTGGCCCCCAGGAGGAAGCCCTTGGTGCGCTGGTCGGCCGCCGCCCAGACCAGGTCCCCGATACGCTGCAGGCCAAACATGGAGTAGGTGATGAGGAAGGGGATGGTGGGGATGCCCCAGTGGGCGTAGGCGGTACCAGCGGCGATGAAGTCCGCCATGGCCCCCGCCTCGGTGATCCCCTCCTCCAGGATCTGCCCCTCCTTGCTCTCCTTGTAGGCGGTGAGGGTGCCGGCGTCCACCGGGATGTAAAGCTGCCCCTGGGGGGAGTAGATGCCCACCTGGGCGATCAGGGCCTCCATACCGAAGGTGCGGGCCTCGTCGGGCACGATGGGCACGATGAGTTTCCCGATCTTGGGGTGGCGCAGGAGCTTGGCCAGGATGCGCACGAAGGCCATGGTGGTGGAGATCTCCCGCCCCCCCGTACCCTCGTAGAACTCCTGGAAGAACTCCTCCCCCGGCACCTCTAGACCCCCGGTAAACCGCACCCGGCGCTCGGGGACAAAGCCCCCCAGGGCCTTCCTGCGTTCCAGGAGGTATTTCACCTCGGGGGAGTCCGGCCCTGGGTGGTAGTAGGGAAGCTCCGATAGCTTCTCCTCGGGCACGGGGATGCCCAAAAAGGAGCGCGCCTCCTTTAGGTCCTCCTCGGTGAGCTTCTTCACCTGGTGGGCCACGTTCTTGGCCATGGCGGTGGGCCCCATGCCGTAGCCCTTGATGGTGCGGGCCAGGATGACCACCGGGCTTCCCTTGTGCTCCACCGCCGCCTTGTAGGCGGCATGGATCTTCACCAGGTCGTGCCCGCCCCGGCTACGGGTGAGCTCATCCAGCTCCTCGTCCGTCATCCCCTCGATGAGCCGCTTGAGCTCGGGGGTGTTGAAGAAGCGCTCCCTGAGCTCCTTGGCCCCAAAGGCGGCATAGCGCTGCGACTCCCCGTCCACCAAGGCCTCAAAGCGCCGCAGGAGGTGGCCCTCCTTGTCCTTGGCCAGGAGCCGGTCCCAGGCGGAACCCCAGGCGATCTTGATCACCCGCCAGCCCGCACCTCTATAGAGCCTCTCCAGCTCCTGGATGATCTTGGAGTTGCCCCGCACGGGCCCATCCAGGCGCTGCAGGTTGGCGTTCACCACGAAGATGAGGTTGTCCAGCCCCTCCCGGGCCGCCAGGTGCAGGGCCCCCACCGTTTCCGGCTCGTCGTGCTCCCCGTCCCCCAAGAAGGCCCAGACCTTGGCGGTGCTCCTGGGCTTCAGGCCCCGGTCCTCCAGGTAGCGCATGAACCGGGCCTGGTAGATGGCCTGGATGGGGCCAAGGCCCATGCTCACCGTGGGGAACTCCCAGAAGTCCGGCATCAGCCAGGGATGGGGGTAGCTGGAAAGCCCCCGGCCACCCGGCACCGGAGGGTGCACCTCCCGGCGGAAGTTCTCCAGATCCGCTTCGCTTAACCTCCCTTCCAAGAAGGCCCGGGCGTAGATGCCAGGGGAGGAGTGCCCCTGGAAGAAGACCAAATCCCGGTCCAACCCCGCCTCGAGCCCGCGGAAGAAGTGGTTGAAGCCCACCTCGTACAGCTCGGCGATGGAGGCGTAGGTGGAGATATGCCCCCCGATCCCCTCCGCCTTCTTGTTGGCCCGGGTGACCATCATGGCCGCATTCCAGCGCAGAATGTTGGCGATGCGCCTTTCCAGATCCAGGTCCCCCGGGTAAGGAGGCTCCTTTTCCTTGGGGATGGTGTTGAGGTAAGGGGTGGAGAGGCGGTTTGCAGGGGTGTAGCCCTCCAGGTAGAGAAACTCGTCCAATAGGCGCAAAAGCTCCTCCACCCGGGCAAACCCCTCCACCCGGAGCACGTACTCCAAAGACTCCCGCCACTCCCGGTCCTCCTCCTCCTTAAGCCGGGCCAGTTCCTCTGGGGAAAGGCTTTCTAAGGCTTGCTTGAGCGCATCCACATTCACTGCCGTCATCTTCCCCCCTTTTGCGCAAAACTACACTACACCGACTCCTCTTCCCAGTCTGGGGCAGAGGCGACCCTTTGTCCAATAGAAAAGCCTGGAGGGTGATGATAAGCTAGCCTTATCATGGACCTGCGCCGCCTGCGGCTTTTCCTTCTTCTGGCCGAGGAAGGGAACTTCCACCGGGCCGCGGAGAAGGCCTACCTTTCCCAGCCCGCCCTTTCCCAGCACATCCAGGCCTTGGAGAAGGCTTTAGGCGTCAAGCTTCTTGAGCGCAGGCCCTTCCGCCTCACCCCGGCGGGGGAGGTGCTGCAACGGGAAGGCAAGCGGCTCTTGGCGGAGGTGGAGGCCCTAAAAGAGCGGGTGCGCCAAGCAGGGCGGGGCCAGCCCGGGAAGGACCATCTGGGGGAGCTCCGCTTCGGGGTGCCGGAAAACCTCCTTCCTGACCTTATGCCCCTTTTAGACCACCTGCGCCGGGGCTTGGGCCAGCCGGTGGAGATCCTGGAGATGCACACCCCCGAGCAGGTAAAGGCCCTCAAGGAGGGCCAGCTGCACTACGGCCTGGCCGGGCTTAGGGTGGAGGACCCCGCCATAGGCCAGGAACCCCTCTTACGGGTACCCATCGTGGTGGCCCTGCCCGAGGAGCACCCCTTGGCCTTGCGAAAACGGGTGCCCCTTAAGGCGTTAAGGGAGGAACCTTTCCTCCTCCTCCCCAAGGAGGTCCTACCCCCCCTTCACGAGGCCTTCATGGCGGTCTTCCAGCAGGCGGGCTTCACCCCTAAGGTGGTCCGGGAGGTGGCCCGGTTCTCCCAGGCGGTGAGCCTGGTGGCCGCGGGGGTAGGGGTCTACCTCACCCTGGCCCCCTACCGGGTCTTCCCCCATCCCGGGGTGGTGCTTAAGCCCCTGGAGGAAGAAGCTGCCTTACAGGTTTCCCTCATCTACCGCACCCATCCCGCTCCCCCCAGGCTTTCGGAGGTGCGGGCACTCCTAAAGGCTTTGGTCCTTTAGGCCTGAAGGCCCGGGGCCTCCGCCTCCCCCCAGGCCAGTTCCACCAGGCCGATAAGCTCCTCCACCGGCAGGCCGTAGTCGCGGGAAAGGCGCGTAATCTCGTGCCCAAGCCTTCTCAGGTGGGCCAGCTGGGAAGGGCTGGCCTCCCGTGCCAGGTCCAAAAGCCAGGAAAGGAGGGTTTCCGCTTCCTCGTCGGTGAGGCCATCGGTCAAGGCTTCGTCCTCCAGAAAGAGTGCCGCCGGGTCTTCCCTCATCGCCTCTTTAGTATTTCCTCTTGCCGCACAAAACCCAACCTGCGCACCAGGGCCTCGAGGTGGGCGGGATCCCTGGCCGCCTTCACCTCGGCCTGGAGGCGGGCCACCCGGGCCTGCTGTTGCCGCAGGGCCTCCTCCAGCCTAGCCCGCTCCCGGGAAAGTTGGTAAGCCCTAACCCCCTCCTGCCCCAGGAGGAAAAGGGCATGGGCCAGACCCAGGGCGAAGAGCAAATGCAGGATGCGGTAGATGGGCCGCTCCAAGGTGCCTCCATTATAGGGCATCCGCAGGCTCAGCCAAAAACTGGCAAAATAGAGGTAACGGAAACCCAACCCCCCGGTCACCCCGGGAAAAGCGCCTCCCCAAAAGAAAGGGATCGTCCTTACCATCTTTTGGGTTTTAGGGTGTTGCATTTGAACATGGCCTGTGTATACTGGAATGGAAAGGAAGGAGGAGCCATGCCAAGGATGAGGGAAAAGGAGAACTACCGGGCGCGGCTAAAGGCTGTGGGGCTGAGGCACACCCTGCCGCGGGAGCGGATCCTGAGCTATCTGGACCGCAAAAACGTCCACCCCACCCCTGAGGAGCTTTATAACGGCCTTAAGAAGCGGGGCTACGACATTGGCCTTTCCACCGTATACCTCAACCTCCACGTCCTGCGGGAGCACGGCCTCATCTACGAGTTCCGCGACCCCAAGGGCCTGACCCGCTACGACGGCTACACCGAGCCCCACGTGCACCTGGTCTGCACCTCCTGTGGCAAGGTGGAGGACCTGCTCCTGAAAAACCTGCCGGAGCTGGACCTTTCCCAGGGGCAAAAGGCGGCTGCCGAAAAGTCCGGCTGGGCCTTGGAAAACTTCCGGCTGGAGTTCCGGGGGCTTTGCCCCAACTGCCAGGAGTAGGCTCCCAGGATTGCCCGCCCTGCCCTTTGGGCAGGGCGGGATCTTTGTAATACCACCCCACCCTGGCTTGCGCCAGGGTGGGGGCCCCGGAAAGGGCCTCCGGTAGGCGTCATCTCGTTGGGGCTTAGCGAAGGAAACAAGAGGAAAGGGTATAAGGGGTCTAGGCGGCCTCCGTCAGCCCTTGGGCTACTTCAAGGACCGTCCGCACCCCAAACCCCGTGCCCCCTTCCGGACCTAGGACATGGGCCTTTTTGGCGAAGGCGGGCCCGGCGATGTCCAGGTGCACCAAGGGCACCGTCACGAACTCCGAAAGGAAAAGGGCGGCGGTGATGGCTCCACCGTACTGGTCCCCCACGTTCTTCATGTCGGCCACGAGGCTTTTCAGCTTTTCCCGGTAGGCCTTCTCCAAAGGAAGAGGCCAAACCTTCTCCCCCGCCTTCCTGGCCGCCTCCTCCACCCTTTTTCCCCAGGCTTCTTGGGTGGCGAAGAGGGCCGCGACCTCCTCCCCCAGGGCCACCACCGCTGAGCCGGTAAGGGTGGAAAGCTCCAGGATGCGCTTAGCCCCTTGCCGTTCCGCATAGGCCAGGGCATCCGCCAGGGTGAGCCTCCCTTCCGCATCCGTGTTCATCACCTCCACCGTTTTGCCGGCAAAGGTCTTGAGCACATCCCCAAGCCGGTAGGCCCGGCCCGAGACCATGTTCTCGCAGGCGGCGATGTAGCCCCTGATCTCCACCGGCAAACCCAAAAGGGCGGCGCTCTTTAGGGCCCCCAGGACCGCCGCCCCTCCCGCCATGTCGCCCTTCATGGTGGCCATGCTCTCCGTGGGCTTTAAGGAGTAGCCGCCGGAGTCAAAGGTAAGCCCCTTACCCACCAGGTCCAGCCTTTCCCGGGCGCCCTCCGGGGCATAGCGCAGGTGGAGGAAGCGGGGAGGGTTCTCCGAACCCTGGGCCACCGCCAGGAAAGCCCCCATGCCCAAGGCCCGGATGGCCTCCTCGTCCAAAACCTCCACCTCTATTCCCAAAGCCCTCAGGGAAAGGGCCGCCTCCGCCAGGGCCTCGGGGGTTAGGACGTTAGGGGGCTCGTTCACCAGGTCCCGGGCCCAAAACACCCCTTCCGCCACCTTCTTCGCCCTATCCAGCTCCTCTGGCTTGGCCCCGGAAAGCTGGAGGGCCAGGGCCTTATCCTCCTTCTTTTCCTTGTAGCGGTCAAAGCGGTACGCCCCCAGGAGGAGGCCCTCCGCCAAGGGATAGGCCTCCAGGGCTTCTACCAGGACCTCGGGGAAGGCCAGCTTAGAAAGCGTCTGGGCAAGCCTTCCCCCTGTGGCCCGGATGTCCTCGTCCAGGCCGAAAAGGAGAAAGCTCCCTTCGGAAGAGGCTAAAAGGAGGCTTTCCCCCGCTTCCCCCTTGAAGCCGGCCTCGGCCATGGCCCGCCGGAGAAACCCACCCAGGTGGGCGTCCAGGACCTCGCCTTGCGGGGTAAGCTCCCCCTTCCTGACCCACACCACCTTCAAAGGCGCCTTCCCCTCCGCCAACGTGGCCTCTGTGGCATGCAAGGTGATCACGCCTGGAAGATACCATGCCCCCGTGGCAAAATGGGAGGGATGCGGCTTCTCTTGCTGTTGGCCAAACAGGTAACCCTGGGGGGCTCGGCGGCCCTCGAGGGGGTAATGATGAAGTCCCCCTGGGCCTGGGCCCTGGCCGTGCGCCTTCCCGACGGCCAAATCCACGTGGAGCGCCATGCGGAGCCCGCCCTAAGCCAGCGTTACCCCTGGGCTAAGCTTCCCCTGGTCCGGGGGGTGGTGGCCCTCTGGGATGCCCTTTCTGTAAGCTACCGGGCCTTGGCCCGGAGCGCCGAACTCGTAGGGGGTGAAGAGGAGGTGCCCAAAGGGGCCCTCTGGAGCACGGTGGCGGTAAGCCTTCTTCTCGGCATCGCCCTTTTCATCGTCCTGCCAGGGTTTTTGGCCGGCCTCCTCCTGGACCCGGCCCGCTTCCCCCTCCTCTACAACCTCCTGGCCGGCCTCGTCAAGGTGGGCATCCTGGTGGGCTACCTCCTCTTCATCGGGCGCATGCCCGAGATCCAGCGGTTTTTCATGTACCACGGGGCAGAGCACAAGGCCATCCACGCCTTTGAAAAGGGGCTTCCCCTCACGGTGGAAAACGTCCTGGCCCAGCCCCGCTTCCACCCCCGGTGCGGCACCACCTTCCTGTCCTTTGTTATCGTGGTTTCCATCCTGGTCTACAGCCTGATCCCCGCTCCCGAGGTGCTCTGGTGGCGGCTATTGGCCCGGGTGCTCTTCCTGCCCGTGGTGGCGGCCTTGGCCTTTGAGCTCCTTTACCTCTCCGCCCGGCACGAGGATCCCCTTTCCCGGCTTTTGCGGGAGCTTGGCTTCCGCTTCCAGGCCCTCACCGTGGCCGAGCCCACCCCGGAGATGGTGGAGGTGGCCATAAGGAGTACGGAGGCCGCCCTTGGCGATAGGGTGGTGGTATGAGCCTTCTGGAGATCCTCGCCCTCCTAAGGGCCCACCGCCAGGAACTCCAAAGGCGCTTTGGGGTGAAAGCCATCGCCGTCTTCGGCTCCTACGCTCGAGGCGAGGAAAGGCCCGGAAGCGATCTGGATCTTTTGGTGATGCTAGGCCGCCCCTTGGGCTGGGAGTTGGTGGATCTCAAAGCCTACTTGGAAGGGATCCTGGGTGTTACTGTGGATGTTGTGACCGAGGGAGCCTTGGGAAAGAACCCCGCTTTGCGGGAAGCGGTGGAAGGTGACCTGGTCTATGTCTAGACGCCGTCTACGCCTCTATGTGATGGACATGCTTCCGGCTATAAGCCGCATAGAGCGCTACCTGGCTGACCTAGACCGGGATGCCTTTTTGGCAAGCGACCTCCATCTGGATGCGGTGGTGCGCAATCTGGAGATTGTGGGCGAAGCTGCCCGCCACCTTCCCGAAGAGCTCCGCGACCGCTATCCGGAGATTCCTTGGCGCCGGGTGGTGGGCCTGCGCAATGTGGTGGCCCACCAGTACTTTGCCGTGGACCCTGAGGTGGTCTGGGTCGTTGCCAAGGAGCAAGTACCCGCGCTGAAGAACATCCCCCAACATATCCTGAAGGAGGTGGGGGAGGAGTAATGCTTAAGCGTAAGGTCCTGGTAGCCATGTCCGGGGGGGTGGACTCCTCGGTGGCCGCCTACCTATTGCGGGAAGCGGGGTACGAGGTGGTGGGGGCCATGATGCGCTTCTGGCCCGAGGAGCCGCCCAAGCCTTCCCTGGAACTCCCGGCAGGGCGGGCCTGGGAAAGCTGCTGCACCCCCGAGGCCGCCTACGAGGCCCGCAGGGTGGCGGAGATCCTGGATATCCCCTTCTACCTCCTGGACTACCGGGAAACCTTTGAGGAGGAGATCATCCAACCCTTCCTGAAGGACTACGCCAGGGGCCGCACCCCCAACCCCTGCGCCCGTTGCAACACCTTCGTGAAGTTCGGAGCCCTTCTCCAGCAGGCGAAGCGCCTGGGCCTGGACTACGTGGCCACCGGCCACTACGTGCGCCGGGAAGGGGAGGCCCTCCTAAGGGGGGTGGACCCTGCCAAGGACCAGAGCTACTTCCTCTGGGGCACCCCCAAGGAGGCCCTTCCCCACCTCCTCTTTCCCGTGGGGGGGATGACCAAGGCGGAGGTGCGGGCCCTGGCGGAAAAGGCCGGCCTTCCCACCGCCAGGAAGCCGGAAAGCCAGAACCTGTGCTTCGTGAGCGGGGACCTGAAGGCCTTTTTGCGGGAGAGGCTCAGGGTCCGCCCTGGCCCCGTGGTGGACGCCCTTACCGGGGAGGTGGTGGGGGAGCACCAAGGAGCAAGCCTCTACACCATCGGCCAGCGGAAGGACCTTGGGCTTTTCAAGCCCCACCTGGAGCGGTACGTGGTGGGCGTGGACCCTCTGGCCAACGTGGTCTACGTGGGGCCCAAGGAGGCTACCCTTTGGCTGGGCCTGGAAGGGGAGGAGGCCAACCTCCTCGCCGAGCTTCCCCAGGAGGTGGAGGTCCAGGTGCGCTACCGCACCCCTCCCGTAAGGGCCCAGGTGGAGTCCTTAAGCCCCCTGCGCCTCCGCTTCGCCACCCCGGTTTTCGCCGTGACCCCGGGGCAAAGCGCCGCCTTCTACCAAGGGGAAAGGCTCTTAGGGGGCGCGGTGATCCGCCAGGGGCTTTACAACCTGGCGGGCCTGGCCCAAAGTCCCCCAAAGGTCCTGACAACCTCCTGACAATGGGAGGCCAGAGTAGACCAGGGGAGGGATCCCCCTCCCAAGGAGGTAAGGGATGAGGAAACTGGTTCTAGCTGTTTCCGCTTTGGTTTTGGCCAGCGTAGCCTTGGCGCAGATCCGGGCCGATGGCTCCTCCACCGTCTACCCCATCACCCAGGCGGTGGCGGAGGAGTTCACCACCCGTAACCCTCAGGTAAAGGTCACCGTGGCCTTCTCAGGCACGGGCGGGGGGTTCAAAAAGTTCTGCCGGGGGGAGACGGACATCCAAGACGCCAGCCGGCCCATCCTGCCCGAAGAGCTGAAGGTGTGTAAGGAAAACAAGGTGGAGTTCATTGAACTCCCCGTGGCCTACGACGCCCTCACGGTTATCGTTAACCCCAGGAACACCTGGGCCGCCTGCATGAGGGTTTCCGAGCTCAAGGCGGTCTGGGAGCCGGGCTCTAAGATCACCCGCTGGAACCAGATCCGCCCCCAATGGCCCAACCAGCCCCTGCGCCTCTTCGGGGCCGGAGCGGACTCGGGAACCTTTGACTACTTCACCGAGGCCATCGTGGGCAAGCTCAAAGCCATCCGCACCGACTACCAACCCACCGAGGACGACAACGTGACCATCAAGGGGGTGGCCGGCGACCTCTACGCCATGGGCTTCCTGGGGGTAGCCTACTACGAGGAGAACAAGGACAAGGTGAAGGCCATCGCCATTGACAACGGCAAGGGGTGCGTCCTCCCCACCCGGGAGAACGTGCTCAACGGCTCCTACCAGCCCCTGGCCCGGCCCCTTTTCATCTACGTGAACGTGAAGAGCTTAGAGCGCAAGGAGGTACAGGACTTTGTGAACTTCTACCTCTCCCCCGCCGCCCGCCGGGCCATCCGCTCCACCGGCTACATTGAGCTGCCCGATGAGGCCTACAAGATCGGCCAGCAGCTGGTGGCCAAGAGGAAGACCGGCACCTTCTTCATGGACCTGCCCGTGGGCACGCCCCTTTCCAAGTTCATCAGCGAGCTGGAGAAGGAGCTGAAGTAAGCCAGGAAAAGCAAAGGGGTGGGGAGTACCCACCCCTTTGCTTTAGGATAGGGAAGGCATGGAGATCCTCAGGGAAAAACCCTCCCGAAACCCCAAGGAGGTCCTTACCTTTATCACCTTGGTGATCCTTTCCTCCGTGACCCTTCTCACCACGGCAGGCATCATCCTAAGCCTCCTGGGGGACGTTCTGCAGTTTTTCCGCCGGGTACCCTTGACGGAGTTCCTCTTTGCCCGCGAGTGGACTCCCCTCTTCGCCGAGCCCCGCTACGGCATCAGCCCCCTTATCGCCGGCACCTTCCTGGTCACTGCCCTCGGCCTGGTGGTGGCCATACCTTTGGGGCTAGCCCTAGCCATTTACGTCTCGGAGTACGCCCGTGGGGAGGCCAAGGCCCGCATCAAAGGCACCCTGGAGCTCTTTGAGGGCATTCCCACCGTGGTCTTCGGCTACTTCGCCCTTCTCACCGTCACCCCCCTTCTGCAGAAGGTGATCCCCGGGCTCAACATCTTCAACGCTCTTTCCGCCGGGTTGGTCCTGGGCTTCGTCATCCTGCCCTATGTGGCCAACGTGGCCGCCGATGCCATGGAGTCCGTGCCCCGCTCCATCCGGGAGGCCGCCTATGCCCTGGGGGCCCGGCCCTACGAGGTGGCCCTTAAGGTGGTCTTCCCCGCCGCCCTCTCGGGCATTGTGGCCGCCATTATCCTGGCCGCTAGCCGGGCCATAGGGGAAACCATGCTGGTTTCCATCGCCGCCGGCCAGCGCCCCATCCTCACCCTGGACCCCCGGGAGACCATCGCCACCATGACCAGCTACATCGTCCAGGCGGCCACGGGGGACCAGCCCGTGGGCAGCACCGCCTATTACGCCCTTTTCGCCGTGGGCTTTACCCTCTTCCTCCTCACCCTCCTCCTCAATATCCTGGCCCAGTGGGTGGTGGAGCGCTACCGGGAGCGGTATGAATAGCTGGCAAGAGACCTTCGGCGTGGACCCCTGGAAGAACCGCATAGACCGGGCGTTCGCCCGGGCCCTGGTCCTTCCCCTCCTTGTATCCATAGGGTTGTTGGCGTGGCTCTTGGGGGATACCCTTTACCGCAGCGTATCCGTGCAGGTGGTCAAGGCGGATGAGGGACCCGGCGTTACCTATCCCTTCGGCCTTTCCGTGAACGAGATCCTCCGGCAAGAGCTCCTGGCCCGGGGGTACACGGAGGAGGAGGTCCGGTTCACCCTGCAAGACCCCACGGAGCGCCGGGTTCTCCTCTTGCAGAACCGGGTGGAGCTCATGTGGAACACCCACGAGGGGCCCTTCCGCTACGTGGTGACGGGCCTTCGCGATGAGCGCATTGCCGATTTTTCCCTTCTGGAGGGCTTAAGACGCTGGGACGAGCTCAAGGCCAACCTGAAGGAAGGGGAGAGGCTGGTGCTGAATCCTTGGCTGGACCAGACCTTTCTCACCCGGGTTCCCTCCCGCTCCCCCCTCATGGCGGGCATCGGCACCGCCATCTGGGGCACGGTCTGGGTCTTGGGAATGGCCCTTCTCATCGCTATTCCCGTGGGGATCGGCACGGCCATCCTCCTGGAGGAATACCTGAGGGAGGGGAGGGTAAGCCGGGTCCTCGAGGTCAACCTCCGCAACCTGGCCGGGGTACCCTCCATCGTGTACGGCCTCTTGGGCCTGGCCCTCTTCGTGCGGGGAATGGGGCTTGGCCCCACCATCCTCCCTGCGGCCATGACCCTGGCCCTTTTGGGCATCCCCGTGATCGTGGTCACCGCCCGGGAGGCCCTAAGAGCTGTGCCCGAATCCCTGCGCCTGGCAGCCTTCGCCCTAGGGGCCACCCGGAGGCAGGTGGTCTTCCGGGTGGTCCTGCCCGCCGCCCTTCCGGGCATGGTCACCGGGGTGATCCTCTCCGCCGCCCGCCTCATCGGCGAGGCCGCACCCCTTCTCTTGGTGGGGGCTGCCGCCTACGTTCCCTTTCTGCCCAATGGCCCCCTTTCGGAGTACACGGTCATCCCCGTGCAGATCTACCTCTGGGTGGGCATGAACCTCCCCGAGTTTGCCCGGGTGGCGGCGGCAGGCATCCTGGTGATGCTGTTGGTGCTTTCGGTCCTCTACTTCATGGCCCTTTACCTGCGCAACCGCTTTAGGAGGGAGTGGTGAACGCTTTGGATTTTCTCAAAGACCACGAAACCGTCCGCACGGAACCCGTTCCTGAGGCCGAGGCCCTGGTGGACGTGCGCCGCTTAAGCCTCTGGTACGGCAAGGCCCAGGCCCTCTACGGGATCAGCGTGCGCTTTCCCCGCAACCAGGTCACCGCCATCATCGGCCCCTCGGGGTGCGGCAAAAGCACCCTTCTGCGCTCCTTAAACCGCATGAACGACCTGATCCCTGGCGTAAGGGTGGAAGGGGAGGTGCTTTACGAAGGGGTCAACATCTACGATCCCCAGGTGGACCCGGTGGCCGTGCGCCGTCATATCGGCATGGTCTTCCAAAAGCCCAACCCCTTCCCCAAGACCATTTTTGAGAACGTGGCCTTCGGCCTGCGCCTCATGGGCGTGAGGGGAAGCGAGCTGGAAGACCGGGTGGTGGAGGCCCTAAAGCGGGCCGCTCTATGGAACGAGGTCCAAGATCGTTTCAAAAAGGAAAGCGGCCTGAGGCTTTCCGGCGGGCAACAGCAAAGGCTTTGCATCGCCCGGGCCATCGCCGTGGAACCCCCCCTTCTCCTCATGGACGAGCCCACCAGCGCCCTGGACCCCATCGCCACCCAGGCCATAGAGGATCTAATCCTGGAGCTGAAGGAGCACTACACGGTGGTCATCGTTACCCACAACATGCAACAGGCCAGCCGCATCTCCGACCGCACCCTCTTCATGCACCTGGGGGTCTTGGTGGAGGAGGGCCCCACCGAGCTTATGTTTACCAAGCCCAAGCACCCCTACACCGAGGCCTACATCACCGGCCGTTTCGGCTAAACTTGGGGGCATGTCTCCCCTTGGCCTCCTCTTCCTAACCCTTTTCAACAGCATCCTGGGGCTTTCCATCCTCTTTCCCATCCTGGGGCCCCTGGGGCGGGAGCTGGGGCTCACCGAGGTCCAGGTGGGCCTTTTCTCCACGGGCTATGCCCTCATGCAGTTTCTCCTTTCCCCCTTATGGGGAAGGCTTAGCGAGCGTGGGCGCAAGCCCATCCTCCTTTTGGGCATCCTGGGCTTTGGCATCAGCTTCTTGCTCTTTGGCCTGTTTGCCCTTCTGGGGCAAAAGGGGTTCTTCTCCCCTGGCCTCCTCTTCCTCCTCCTTCTCCTAACCCGGCTTCTGGGAGGGGCCTTCAGCTCCGCCACCCTCCCCACCGCCCAGGCCTATGTGGCGGACGTCACCGGCAGGGAAAACCGCACCGCAGGCATGGCCCTCCTGGGGGCGGCCTTTGGCCTGGCGGTGATCCTGGGGCCCGCCTTGGGAGCGGGGCTTGCCGCCTTTTTCGGCCTTTTGGCCCCGGTGTTTTTCTCCGCAGGGATTGCCCTGCTGAACGCCCTCTTTGTGGCCTTGGTTCTCCCCGAATCCCGGCCCCAGGGTTCCCGGGAGATGGGCCGGCTTTCCCCTTGGGAAGGCCGCATCCTTCCCCTTCTCCTCTTGGGCTTTGCTCTGAACCTTTCCAGCGTAGCCCTGGAGCAGACCATCGCCTTCTACTTCCAAGACCGCCTGGGGCTTTCCGGGGTGGAAACCGCCAGAAGCGTGGGCCTGGCCCTGGTGCTCTATGGGCTGGTGGCGGTGTTTATCCAGGGTTTTTTGGTGCGGCGCTTCTCCTGGCCACCCCGGACCCTTCTCCTCACCGGGGTACCCCTGGGCCTTTTGGGCTTTCTCCTTTTGGTGGTGGCCCACACCTTCCCCCTTTTGGCCTTGGGCCTGGCCCTGCAGGGGGCGGGAGCCGCCTTGGCAGGGCCGGGGGTCACCGCCGCCCTCTCCCTGGCCGTGGGGGAAGGGGAGCAGGGTCTGGTGGCGGGGCTCAACGCCTCCGCCCAGGCCTTGGGGCGGATGCTGGGCCCTATACTGGGTACAGGGCTTTACCGGCTCGCCCCCGAAGCCCCCTACCTCCTGGGGGCCGGGCTTTTGTTGATGGTCCTCCTCCTCCTTCCCGTCCTTTTTCGCCGGGTTAAGCTGTAGATGCGCCTCCTATCCTTTCGGCAAAGGAACTTTCGCAACCTGGCCCTAGCCGCCTTTCACCCTCCCCAGGGGCTTTTCGCCCTGGTGGGGGGAAACGCCCAGGGCAAGACCAGCCTGCTTTTGGGCCTCCACCTGGCCCTAGGGGGAGAGGTGCGAAGCCCTTTGGCCGACCTCATCCGCTTTGGGGAAAAGGAAGCTTGGCTTTTCGCCGAGGTGGAAACGGAGCTGGGCCTCTACCGCATAGAGCAAAGGCTTGGCCCAGAGGGAAGGGAGGTCTTCTTAAACGAAAAGGCCGTAAGCCTCCGGGCACTGCAGGAGCTTCCGGGCTCGGTCTTGGTCCTCCCTGAGGACGTGGAGGTGGTCCTGGGAAGCCGGGAGGAGAGGCGCGCCTTCTTGGACCGCCTTATCGGGCGCTTTTCCCGGCGGTACACCGCCCTCCTTTCCGCCTACGAGAAGGCGCTTCGCCAGCGGAATGCCCTCTTAAAAGCGGGGGGCAATGGGCTTGCGGTGTGGGACCAGGAGCTTGCCCGTTACGGCACGGAGATCATGGCCTTTAGGGGGCGTTTTCTAAAGCGCTTCCTGCCCATCTTCCGGTCCGTCCACCAAACCCTGGCCCCGGGAGAGGCGGGGCTCCTTTTGGAGGAGACCGCCCCAGGGGACTTCCTTAAGGCCCTTAAGGCCCGGCGGGAAGAGGAGCTTATGAAGGGCCAGACCCTGGTGGGCCCCCACCGGGACGACCTGGTTTTCCTGCTCTCGGGCCGCCCGGTGCACCGCTTTGCTAGCCGGGGGGAGGCCAAGGCGGTGGCCCTGGCCCTGCGCCTGGCCGAACACCGGCTTCTTACCGAACACCACGGGGAAGCCCCCCTCCTCTTGGTGGACGAGTGGAGCGAGGAGTTGGACGAGGGCAAAAGGGAGGCGGTTTTGGCCTACGCCCGTAGCCTTCCCCAGGCTGCCCTGGCTGGACTTTGGGCCCCTAAGGGGGTGCCGGTATGCTGGGTGGAAGGGGGGGTGGTCCTGGGCTAACCCAACCCCACCCTGGCCCAAGCCAGGGTAAGGGCCCCGGAAAAACCCCTCCTTGGGCCCTTCCTGGGAACAAGGGTACAATCCCTAAGGAGGCTTCCCATGCCCTGGCACCTTAAGGAGGTGATCCCCGAGGCCCTCAAGAAGGCCGGGGGGAAGGAGAAGCTGAAGCGGGGCCTGGTGCTGGCCGCCTGGAGGGAGGTGGTGGGCAAGGAGCTTGCCCAGCTCAGCGAGCCCCTGGCCCTCGAGGGGGACACCCTCACCGTGCGCGTGGCCGACCCCGTCACCGCCCACCAGCTCACCTATGGCCGCCTGGCCCTTCTGCGACGCTACGAGGAGCGCTTTCCCGGGGCGGTGAAGGAGATCCGCTTTGTGGTGGGTTCCCTGGAGAAAAAACCAGAGGCCCCCAAGACCCCGGAAAACCCCGAGCGGCTCCTATGGGCCAGCCGCCGGGCCTTGGAGCTGGCGGAGAAAGCTCCCTTGGAGCTACGGGAAAAGGTGGCCCGGGCCGCCCTGGCCCTTTTGCAAAGAGATCGGGGCGAGCCCTGCCCCATCTGCGGAAGCCCCAGCCCCAAACACCCCTGCCCCACCTGCCAACGCCTCCTGCAAAGCCCTTGGGTACAGAAGGAGGCTGAGCGCCTCAAGCGGGGCCGGCCCACGGGCCTCGAGGGGGAACCTCTCCTGGTGGCCCGGTACCTGGCCAGACAATCCCTTCTCAGCGAGATGGAGGCCCTTTACCCACAAGCTTTACGGGACGAAACCCTACGGCCTCTTCTCCGGGACCTGGCCCAGCGCTTCCGGACCCTATTCCCCGGGGAAACCCTCCCTGAGGCGGTGCGGAGCCTTCTTGCCAAGGAAACCTAAGCCCCCAAATAAGCCCCCCAAAGACTTTCCCCCCTCACTACCGAGGGGGGAAGTTTTGTGTCCTGGAGCTGGTGGGCGGCAGAGGATTTGAACCTCTGACCTCTCGCTTGTAAGGCGAGCGCTCTGACCAGCTGAGCTAGCCGCCCATGGTGACCCCAGGGGGAATCGAACCCCCGTTTCGGCCTTGAGAGGGCCGCGTCCTGACCGCTAGACGATGGGGCCTCGGTTTGGTGGGCCGTGCAGGATTCGAACCTGCGACCTACCGATTAAAAGTCGGTTGCTCTGCCAGCTGAGCTAACGGCCCAACAGCCTTAGTGATTATAGGGGAAGAAGGGAGGCCTGTCCAGGGTGAGGCTAGCTAAGCCCCCTTAGGCGCTCTAGAAACCTTAGACCGAAAGCTTCCTCTCTAGCCCTTCGCCGGAGACCCTCGAGGTCAAAGGGCCTCCTCTTTACCGGCTCCAAGGCCCTTTTAGGAAGGGGAGCCTCCTCCAGAAAGGCAAAGAAGGCCCCGTCGGCCCAAGGGGGCACCCAGGCCCCGCTGCGGCAGAGGAACGCTTTGTGGAAAAGGCCCTCCACCGGCCCACCCGGATCCCTTGCCCGCTCCACAGGCACCAAGGGCTCGGGTTCCCAACCGGGATCCCGCCAGGAAGGGTAGAACACCTGGAGCCTTGCCCCTTGCCGGGCGTAAAAGACCATCCAGTCGTCACAAGAAGGCTCCTCACCCAAGGGGCGATACCCAGCGTCGTGATGGGCGTCAAAGAGGACCACTTCCCGTATCCCCGCACGCACCTCCGGGTGGAAGGCTAATGCGTTGGAGTCGGCGTAGTAGAGCTGGGCCCCAGGAGCAAAGGAAAAACGCCCCCAAAACCCCTCCCACCCCTGGGCTTGGGGCAAGGGAAGCCCCCTGAGGAGAAAGGCCAAAGCCCGCTCCTCCCAAGCCTCCCCCAGGTAGTACGGGGTTTCAAAGTGGGCCCAGGCGTAAAGGGAGGCCAAAGGGTCCTTTGGGTCTTGGGGCACGGGGAAAAAGTAGTCAAAATCCACCACCAGTAGCCGCATCCCTCTTCATAGATAGCAAAGCCCCCGCCTCTAAGGCGGGGGCCGGAATCCGAAAGCAGCCTACCAAATGTAGAAAAGGGTAACGATGAAAAGCCAGACCGCGTCCACCAGGTGCCAGTACATGCTGGCCGCCTCGAGGGTGCCGTGGTGGTGCTGGCTGATCTTACCCCTGAGGGCTTGCAGGTAGGCCAGGATGAGGCCAAAGCCCCCGATCACCACGTGCAGACCGTGAAGGCCCACGATGGTGAAGAAGGTGGCGGTCCAGAGGTTCTCCTGCCAGCTGGAGGCGTGGTGGAAGTGGTAGAACTCATAGGACTGCACCAGGAAGAAGAGGACCCCCAGGATGATGGTGACCAAAAGGCCAAAGCGGAAGGGGCTGAACCGGCCCCGCCTCAGGTCGTGGTGGGCGAAGTGCACGGTGAAGGAGGAGCTCACCAGGAAGAAGGTGTTGAGAAGGGCAAGCCCCAAGGCAGGCCGCTCCTCGGGGGGCACGGCGGCGCCGGTGAGGCGCAGGTACAGGTAGCCAGCGATGAGGATGGCGAAAAGGCCCACTTCCGAAACGATGAACCAGGCCATCCCCATCCAGGCGTTGGACTTGCCGGAAAGGGTGTGGTGCTCCACCGGGTGGCTGTACTCGTCCTCCAGGGCCCAGCGGATGAGGCCGTAGGCAAAGAGGGCCAGGAAGACCCACATCCACGTGTTGGGCACCGGCAAGGCGGCCACGCTGAAAAAGAAGGCGAAGAGGGTGGCGGCGGAGTAGAAGGGCCAGAAGGAGCTGTTGGGCAGGTGGATATGGCTGGGATCTTCCGGCTTCAGCTCCACCCCCTTCTTGGCCCAGTCGTAGAGGGGCCTTTCGGAGGGGAAGTCCTTGGGCAGGGCCACATCAAAGTTGTGGGCCTTGGGCGGGGAGCTGGTGAGCCACTCCAGGGTGTACCCGCCCCAAGGGTTGTCGGGGGCCTTCTCCCCGGAGCGCAGGCTCTTCCACATGGTGTAGATCCAAACCAGGCCGCCCAAGCCCAGGATGAAGGCTCCCACGGTGGAGATGAAGTTGAGCTCCGTCCAGCCCGCAATGTCCGCGTTGTAGGTGTAGTAGCGCCGAGGCATCCCCAGGAAGCCCAGGGCATACTGGGGCAGGAAAGTCAAGAGGTAACCCACCAAGAACAGCCAGAAATGGAGCCTACCCAGGCGCTCGTCGTACATGCGGCCCGTCATCTTGGGCCACCAGTAGTAAAGCCCGGCGAAGGCCCCAAAACCGGACCCCGCCATGAGCACGTTGTGGAAGTGGGCCACCACGAAATAGGAGTCATGGGCATGGTAGTCAAAGGGGGTAAGGGCCAACATGACCCCGGAAATGCCACCCAGGAGGAAGTTGAAGATGAAGCCCAATACCCAGAGGAGGGGCGTTTTCATCTGGAGATGCCCGCCCCAAAGGGTACCTATGATGTTAAAGAGTTTCACCCCGGTGGGCACAGCGACCAGAGCCGTGGCTATCACAAAGTAAATCTGGAAGAGAAGGGATTCGCCCACCGTAAACATGTGGTGAGCCCACACGACCGTACCCACCACCACAATCCCCATCTGGGCCCACACCATGGCCTTGTAACCGAAGGGTGGCTTCTTGGCAAAGGTGGAGGCCACCTCCACCAGGATGCCCAGATAGGGGAGAAGCATCACGTAAACGGCAGGGTGGGAGTAGAACCAGAAGAACTGCTGGAAGAGTACCGGATCACCCCCGATCTCAGGGTTGAACCAGCTAAGGCCCAGCTTGCGGTCCAGAAGGATGGTCAAAGCGGAAGCCGTGAGCCCTGCTAAGGTGAAGAGGTTAAGGATGCCTGCAGCGAATAGGCTCCAGATATAAATGGGCATCTTCCACATGCTCATCCCCTGGGCCCTGAGGTTGTAGATGGTGGCGATGAAGTTGGCGTTGCCCAGGAGGCTGGAGAAGCCGAGAAGGAGAATGGTGGCCGTGAAGAAGTTCACCCCACTACCCGACTGGGCAGAGAAGGGGTAGTAAAAGGTCCAGCCCACAGCCGGGGCCCCTCCAGGGAACAGGGCGCTTATCAGCACCATGATGATGGCCCCCAGGAAGGCCCAGTAGCTGAACGCGTTCACCCGGGGAAGGGCCACGTCCCTTGCTCCCAGCATGAGGGGAAGCACAAAGTTGCCAAAGCCGGTGAGCCCCGCCTGGAGAATGAAGAAGAAGAGCATGGCCGCTCCATGCAGGGTGAGGATCTGGTTATACTGCTCCCCCGTGAGCAGGGTGTTGTTGGGCACCGCCAGCTGCGCCCGTATGAGCAGGGAGAATACCCCCGCCAGGGCAAAGGCGAAGAAGGCGGTGGCCGTGTAAAGAAGGCCGATCTTCTTGTGGTCCACCGTGGTGAGAAGGTCCCAAAGGACCGCCCAGAAACCTGCTTTCGGCTTGGTTGCGATGGCCATCTTCCTAAACCTCCTTAGAACTTAGGCAACGCCTTGAAGTCCAAACCCTCCACCTTGAGCCCATCCAGGTAGCGGACCAAAGCGTCCAGATCCTCCTCGGAAAGCTGCGGGAAGCCCGGCATCTTGACCCCTGGCTTCATGGCGGCAGGGTCCTTGATCCAGGCCTTCAGGTGCTCCGGGGTGTAGTCCACGATGCCCGCCGCCAGGCTTACCCGGTTGCCCATGAAGCCCAGCTCCGGACCAATGACTGCCGGCGGCATCTTCCCTTGCACCCCGTGGCAGGCCATGCAGTTTTGCTGGAACACCTCCTGGCCCCGGGCATCGGCTACAGGCGGAGCGTAATCCTTGGCCGCCGCTACGAACCGGTCAAACTCCTCTTTGGGAAGCACGATGGCCCGGAAGAGCATGCGGGAGTGGCTGGGGCCGCAAAGCTCGGCACAGAAGCCGTAGTAGTTGCCGGGTTTTTCCGGTGTAAAGGAAAGAAGAGTCTTTTGTCCTGGAATAGCGTCCCGCTTGCCGGCCAGGCCCGGCACCCAGAAGGAGTGGAGGACATCCTTAGCGGTGATCTCCAGCACCACAGGGACTCCTGCAGGGAGGATGAGCTCGTTGGAGTTGCGGAAGCCCAGCTCGGGGTAGTGGAAGTCCCACCAGAACTGGTAGCCGGTCACCTCCACCTTCAGGGCTCCTGCGGGAAGCTGGTTTACCCGAACCAAGCTCCTAGCCGTAAGCCCAAATAGGATGAGCACGATAACCACGGGTATTGCCGTCCAGACCACTTCCAAACGGTCATTGCCGTGAAACTGGGGAGGCTCCCCCTGCTGCCCTGGTTTGGCCCGGAACCTCCACGTCACGTAGGCCAAGGCCCCAGCCACCACCCCAAAGACCAACACGGCAAAGACCAAGACCCAGATCAAAAGCCCGTTCACCTCGCGGTTAAAGGGAGTGGTGGGGTTGGTGACCACCACCCGGTGGGCCTCCTGGGCTAAGGCCAAACCTAGAAGACTGAGCGCCGCTACAACTCTTTTCATCCGCTTCCCTCCCTAAAGTACCCGGTCCACCGCCATGGCCACGAACAAGAGGGCCAGGTAGAGCATGGAGTATTTATACAGCGAAACCGCCGTCCTCCGCTCGGGCTGGCGGTAGAGGGCAAGGCTCTTAAGGATAAGTAAAACATTAAGGGTAAGGCTAAAGAAAAAGTAGACGAGGCCAAGCTCGCCCAAAAGAAGGGGCATGAGGGAGATCAAGGCGGTAAGGACAGCATAAAGGGCGATCTGCAGGACCGTCACCCTCTCCCCCAACACCACGGGCAGCATGGGTACCCCCACGGCCCGGTAGTCGTCCTGGATCATGAGGGCTAGGGCCCAGAAGTGCACGGGGGTCCAGAAGAAGATGAGGGCGAAGAGGTACCAGGCAAAGAGGCTTAAATCGCCGGTCACCGCCGCCCAGCCCACCAAGGGAGGAAAGGCCCCTGCCGCTCCCCCGATGACGATGTTGTGCCAGGTGCGCCGCTTCAGATAGAGGGTGTAGACCAGCACGTACCAGATAAGGCCCATGAGGGCCAGGGTGGCCGTGAGGAGGTTCGCCCCCCACCAGAGGAGCAGGAAGGAAAAGAGGGCCAGGGCGAAGGCAAAAAGGAGGGCATCCTTGCTGGAGATGCGCTGCGTGACCGTGGGCCTTCTGGCCGTGCGGCGCATGCGGGCGTCTATATCCCGGTCCACCACCATGTTGATGGCGTTGGCCGCTCCCGCCATCATGTAGCCGCCCAGGGCCACCACCAGGAATAGGCCCGTCCCTGGCCAGCCCTTGGCGGCGATGAGCATGGCCAGGAGGGTGGTGAAGAGGAGGAGGCTAATCACCCGGGGCTTGGTGAGGGCCAGGTAGTCCTTCCAGGTAGCCCCCCCGGTACCCCGGTGCACCCCCGCTTCCATCCCCTCACCCAGCTCCACCCGCCTAGCCCCTTGGGCCAAGGCCGCCGCCAAAAGGAGGACAAAGAGGAGCCATACGGCATAGGCCAGGAAAAGGTGGAGGATCTGCATCCAGACGGGAGCCTTGAGCCAGACGTTCACCAGGCCTGCCAGGAGCTGCCCCCCGTAGAGGTAGGCCAGGGCATGGGCGAAGCGGCGAGTGTGGTAAGAGGGCCGCAGATGAGCCACCAAGTAGCCCGCAAAAACCACATAAAGCCCCACGCTGACCGCAATGAGGGGGTGGAGAACCCGAAGGCGCACCAGGAAGTGCTCACCCGGGGTCAAGGAGCGCTCCAGGGCCTCGAGGGTATTCCGCACAGGGAAAAGAAGGTCGCCCAAAGCGGTCACCGCCCCGCTCATCCCCAGGAAAAGAAGCGCGAGAAGCCCCAAGAATAGGGCCACCCCCACCGCACCCTGCCCCCTAAGGCGCAAAGGCGCACCCCCCGAGGCCCACCAGGCGGCGAGGGCCAGGGAGGCCAGGAGAAAATAGGTGTTGGCCAGGTGGACCATCTGCACCACGGCCCTGCCGGCGCTCACGTTATGGGCCGTCCACCCGAAGAGGACCAAGGAGGCCCCCACCAGGCTCTCGGTGATCATAAAGAAAAAGGCCAGCCCTGCCCCCAGCCGCACCGGATGGCCCTTGGGAAAGAGGCGGAAGGCCAGAAGAGCCAAAAGAAGCACGGAAAGGAAGGCCAGACCCGAGGTGGCCCGGTGGGTGAACTCGATGAGGGTTTCCACCTGGGGGGTTCTGGGGATGATCTCCCCGTTGCAGGTGGGCCAGTGGGCGCCGCACCCCGCCCCCGACCCCGTGGCCCGCACGTAAGCCCCCCAGAGGGCCACCAGGATGTTCCACCCCAAGACTCCCCAGGCGTAACGGCTAAACCAGGCTTGGTTCATAGCAGACCCGTCCCCCAGACGGTGGTGCCTACCATTCTGCCAGAAGACCTTATCCCGGGGTGAAGTACATTTGTCCCTTCCATTACCTGCCACTTAGGAGCCTAATACCCCCCGGCCCTACTTGGCAAGGGGTTGGCCCCTAAGCCCAGCCTTGAAGACTCGCTTCTATCCCACCCTCGGCCCCGCCTGGAGCACCACCTCCTCTACCCCGTCGGCGTATTTACGGAAGTTTTCCTGGAAAAGTGTGGCCAGCTTCCTGGCCTGGAGGTCATAGGCTTCCTTGTCGGCCCAGGTTTCCCGCGGGTCCAGTAGCTCCTTCGGTACCCCGGGTACCTCCATGGGTACCTCAAAGCCGAATACGGGGTCCTGGCGGTAAGGGACCCCCTCCAGGGCCCCCCTTAGGGCCGCCTGCAAGAGGGTGCGGGTAAGGGGAAGGGGGAAACGCCGGCCCACCCCGTAAGGTCCCCCGGTCCAGCCGGTGTTCACCAGGTACACCCTGGGGCCGTGCCTCTTGATCTTCTCCCCCAGCATCCGGGCATAGACCCCGGGGTGAAGGGGCAAAAAGGGTGCCCCGAAGCAGGCGGAAAAGGTGGCCTTGGGCTCGGTGACCCCCCTTTCCGTCCCCGCCACCCGGGCGGTGTAGCCGGAAAGGAAGTAGTACATGGCCTGCTCTGGGGAAAGGCGGGCGATGGGGGGCAGGACCCCGTAGGCGTCGGCGGAAAGGAAGAAGATGGCCTTGGGATGGCCCGCCATGCCCGAGTCCACCACGTTCTCCAGGTGGGCAAGGGGGTAAGAGGCCCGGGTGTTCTCGGTCTTGGTGTCGTCATCCCACTCCACCCGGCGGCTTTCCGGGTTCACCACCACGTTCTCCAGAATGGCCTCAAACTGGTTGGAGGCCCTATAGATAAGGGGCTCGTGCTCCGGGGAGAGACGGATAACCTTGGCGTAGCACCCTCCCTCAAAGTTGAATACCCCCTCCTCGCTCCAGCCGTGCTCGTCGTCCCCGATCAAAGGCCTTTCCGGGTCGGTGGAAAGGGTGGTCTTCCCCGTCCCGGAAAGGCCGAAGAAGATGGCCACATCCCCTCCCTTGCCCACGTTGGCCGAAGCGTGCATGGGGAAGACCCCTTGCTGGGGCATGAGGTAGTTCATCACGGTGAAGATGCTCTTCTTGATCTCCCCGGCGTACTTGGTGCCCACGATGAGCACCAGCTTCCTCTGGAAGCTGATGCCCACGAAGACCTCGCTCCGGGTGCCGTCCCGCCCGGGGTCGGCCAGGAAGTAGGGGGCGTGGACCACGGTAAAGCCGGGAGCGAAGGGCTCCACCTCGTCGTCCTCGGGGAAGCGGCGCGGGAGGATGAACATGTTGCGGGCAAAGAGGGCGTGCCAGGGGCTTTCCGTCACCACCCTTACCGCCAAGCGGAAACGCTTGTCGGCCCCGGCATAAAGGTCCTGGACATAAAGGTCCCGGTCGGAAAGGTAGGCAGCCACCCTTTCCAAGAGGGCCTGGAAGGCCTCTGGGGCGAAGGGCTGGTTCACCTCGCCCCACCAGATCTCCTCCTCCACCCCGGGCTCCCGCACCACGAACTTGTCCTTGGGACTTCTCCCCGTGTAGGGGGTGGTGTCCACCACCAAGGACCCCTTGTGGGCCAAAAACCCCTCCCCCCGGGCCAGGGTGTGTTCCACCAGGATGGGGGAAACCGTGTTCCAAAAGACCTGTTTCCTCGGTTTGATGCCCAAAGGCTCCAGTCGGTCCATAGCGACCCCCTTATGCCTAGGGCATCATACACTTATTTCCACGCTTCCAAGGTTAGGCGCTGTATCCGGGACGTCCCAGAAGGGCAAAGGTCAAGCGCTTGCCCAGCTCCACCCCGGGCTGGTCAAAGGCGTTGATCCCCCAAAGCTCCCCCAGGAAAGCGGTCTGCCACATGAGGTGTTGCAAAAGCCAGCCCACGGCGTAGGGGGAAACCTCCGAGAGGTACAGGATGTAGGTCCTCTGCCCCGCCTCGGCCAGGGCCTGGTAGGTGGCCTCGGCTTCGGCCCTTAGAAGCTGGAACAGGCCCTTGCCAAAGAGGTAGCCCGCCTCCTCCTCGAGGCCTTCCACCCGGGGCAGGGTGAGGTCCTCCGTGGCCCTTTCCGGCACCACCAGAACGATGAGCTTGTCCAGGGGGCCTTCCCGGAAGAGCTGCACCTGGGCGTGCTGGTCCTGAGGGCCCAAGGCGGGCACCGCGGTGGTGCCCACCCGGTTGCCCTCCCCATCCCGTTTGCCCAAGGACTCATCGTGGAGCTGGACAAACCAGGCGGGAAGGTACTTGAGCCGCTCGGAGTAGACCATGAAGACGGTGATGGGCAGCTGGCGGTGGAGGTGCTGCAGGAGGGCGGTCTTTAGGGAAAGGTTCTCCTCCAGGGGAGCCAGGGCCACCTCATTGGCCTTCCTGGCCCCCATGAGGAGGGCCTCCAGGTCCATCCCGGCGAAGGCCAAGGGAAGGAGGCCCACCGGGGAGAGCACGGAAAAGCGCCCCCCCACGTTTTCGGGGATGGCAAAAGCCAAGAGACCTTCCCTTTCCGCCAAAGCCCGCAGCGCCCCCCGCCGGGGGTCGGTGGTGAGGACCAGGTGCCGCCGCCAGTCCTCCCCCAGGTTTTCCCGAAGCCAGTTTAGGAAGATGAGAAGGGCGGCCAGGGTTTCCGCGGTAGCCCCCGACTTGGAAACCGCATTCACCAGGGTCTTCCGGGGGTCCAGGCCCCGAAGGAGCCGGAGCACGGGCTCCGGCTCCACGTGGTCCACGTAGTGGAAGCGCACACCGCTTGCGTTGAAGGCGGTCTCCAGGGCCTTAGGCCCCAAGGCGCTCCCCCCGATGCCCAGAAGGACAAAGTCCTCCACCCAAGGGTTGGCCTCGCGGTAGCGGCGGATACGCCTTAAGGTTTCCGTGTCCTCAGGGAGATCCATCCAGCCCAGCATGCTTTGGGGGTCCTTCCGCTTGAAAAGAAGGGCCTCCCGGGCCCCTAAGAGGATGGGGGCATGCTCCTTGAGGGCCTCCGGGAAACGGGAAAGGAAGCGGGTATCCAGCCTGAGCATGGACCCATGCTACCGGGAATCCAGGGAAAGGGCCACCTGGTTGGGCGGGAAAAGGAATAACCCCCGGGCTATAGGGAGTAGGCTAAAGGCATGGGCTATGTGCCCCCACCCACGCCCCAGTACGGCCTCGAGGAGGGCCCCGTCCTCCTAAAGGATGGGCGCACCGCCTTTCTACGGCGGGCAAACCCTAAGGACCTCCCCCTTTTCGTGGAGTTCCTGAGGCGGCTATCCCCGGAGTCCTTGCGCATGCGCTTCTTCTCCCCCATCTCTCCGGAAAAGGCGGCGGAGCTCCTCCTTTTCGCCAAACCCGAGGAGGAAAAGGTGACCCTCATGGTCCTGGCAGGGGACCCTCCCCGGATGGTGGCCACGGGGGAGTACGTGCGCCTCAAAGGGGAGGACACCGCCGAGGTGGCCTTTCTGGTGGACGACGCCTTCCAGGGTAAGGGCCTGGGTACCCTGCTCTTGGAACGGCTGGCCCTCATCGCTGCCAAGCAGGGGGTAAGGCGGTTTCAGGCCTTCGTCCTGGCGGAGAACCAGAAGATGCTCAACGTCTTTATGGAAAGTGGCTTCCAGGTGCGGGCCCACCGGGATAGCGGCGAGATCGAGGTGGAGTTTGAGATCCTCCTGGAGGAAAGGGTGGCGGAGCGCTTTGAGTGGCGGGAGAGGGTCTCCACCTTGGCCAGCCTCCACCCCCTCTTCTTCCCCAAGGGGGTGGCGGTGGTGGGGGCGAGCCGCGACCCGGAAAGCATCGGCTACCGCGCCCTGGAAAACCTCATCTTTGGCCGTTTCCAAGGACCCGTCTACCCGGTGAACGAGGCCATCGGCAAGGAGGGGAGCACGGTGGGGCCCCTTCTCGCCTACCCCCGGGTGGAGAGCATCCCCGGCCCCGTGGACCTGGCGGTGATCGCCGTGCCCAAGGAGCGGGTTTGGGAGGCCCTCGAGGCCTCGGGCAGGCGGGGGGTGCGGGCAGCCATCGTCCTCACCACCGGTTTTACGGAAAAAGAAGCCAGGGAACTGGCCGACAAGGCCCGGCGCCACGGGATGCGCCTTTTGGGCCCAGGCTCCTTGGGTATGGTCCACACCCACCCTGAGGTCCGCCTGGCGGCGGGCCTGGCTCCCCTCCCCAAACCTGGACCCCTGGCCATCTCCAGCCAGTCGGGGACCCTGGGACGGGCGGTGATGGCCTATGCGGAGGGCATGGGGCTGGGCATCTCCTCCTTCGTTTCCTTAGGGGCTAAGGCGGACATCTCCTCCAACGACCTCCTGCAGTTCTGGGAGGAGGACGAAAGAACCCGGGTGATCCTCCTCTACCTGGAAAGCTTCGGCAACCCCAGGCGCTTCTCCCGCTTAGCCCGGAGGATCGGCAAGAAAAAACCCATCCTGGCGGTGCACCCCTCCCGGGACCCTTTGGTGCGGGCCCTCTTCGCCCAGGCTGGGGTGATCCGGGCCAACAGCTTGGAGGAAGCCTTTGACGTGGCCGCCCTCCTCGCCCTGGGACAGCTTCCGGAGAACAACCGGGTCCGCCTTATCTCCAACGCCTCCGGTCCCTCTAACCTGGCCCTCGAGGCCCTACGGGAAGGGGGGCTTGCCGTGGAGCACGTGGACCTGGGCTCCACCGCCAGGGCGAAGGAGTTTGCCCGCGCCCTGGAAGAAGCCATGGAAAGCGAGGCGGGAAGCGTGTTCCTCCTCTTCGTACCCATGGGCTTTGCCAGCGAGGAGGAGTTCCTGGCTCTTTTGGAAAAGGTGGAAGGAAACAAGCTCCTCCTGGGCTGCGTGATGGGCTCCCCTGGGGTGCGGGCAAGGGTTATGGGCCGGGTGGCCCTCTACCGCTTTCCCGAATCGGCGGCCATCGCCTTGAGCCGGGCCTGGGCCTACAAGGCCTGGCGGGAAGAACCCCTCCACTTCCCCGACTTCCCGGACTTGCACCTGGAGGAGGCAAGGAGGCTTTTGGAGGGCAAGAAGGAGCTACGGCGCGAGGAGGAGGAGGCCCTCCTCCGCTGCTTTGGCCTTCCCTTGGGACAAGGAGAAGGCCTTTTTCTCAGGCTCACCGCCAAGCCCCACCCCCTCTTCGGCCCCGTTCTCACCCTGCTCCTGCCCACTCCTTTGGGAGAGCTAGCCTTGGGGGAAAGGCTTTCCCCCCTCAC
Organism: Thermus caldifontis; assembly: GCF_003336745.1. Lineage (NCBI taxonomy): Bacteria > Thermotogati > Deinococcota > Deinococci > Thermales > Thermaceae > Thermus > Thermus caldifontis. Next base: position 47,215 of record NZ_QGMX01000003.1, read on the forward strand.
GGAAAAGGATGCCCGGGAGCTCACCCGACCCCTGGGGGACCAGGTAGACCCTACCCCCTACCAGGAAATCCTCCTTCGCCTTTCCCGCCTCCTAGAGGAGTTCCCCCAGGTGGAGGAGGTGTCCTTGGAGCTTTCCGGCCCCTGCATCGCCCGCTTTGCCATCCGCCTTTCGGGAGACCCCCATGCGCATCCAAACCCCCGCTAACCCCAAGGTGAAGGCCCTAGCCGCCCTGAAGGAACGAAAGGAGCGGGAGCGGGCTGGCCTTTTCCTGGTGGAGGGCCGGCGGGAGGTGGAAAGGGCCCTTAGGGCCGGCCTCCGCTTGGAAACCCTCCTCCTCGGTCCTAAGGCCACCCCGGAAGACCGGGCCCTGGCGGGCCAAGCCCCTGTTCTGGAGTTCTCCCAAGAGGCTATGGAGCGGGTTTCCGTGAGGGAAAACCCGCCTCCCGTCATCGGGGTCTTCCGCCTGCCCCAAAAGTCCCTAAAGGGGGTCCGGCTCCCGCAACATCCCCTGGTCCTGGTTCTCTTGGGCCTGGAAAAGCCCGGCAACCTGGGAGCCATCCTGCGCTCGGCGGATGGGGCGGGGGTGGACCTGGTCTTGGTGGCGGAAGGGGTGGACCTCTATAGCCCCCAGGTGATCCGGAACTCCACCGGGGTGGTCTTCTCCTTGCCCGTCTTTCCCGTGGCCGAGGAGGAAGTGGCCCCTTTCCTGGAGGAAAAAGGGCTTTTCCCCGTGGCGGCTACCCCCAAGGGCGAGAAGGTTTACTGGGAAGAAGACTACAAAAAAGGCGTGGCCTTCCTCCTGGGCACCGAGGACGAAGGCCTTTCCGAGGCCTGGCTGGCCCGGGCGGGGGTTCGGGTGCGCATCCCCATGCGGGGGGTGGCGGATAGCCTCAACGTTTCCGTAAGCGCCGCCCTCCTCCTCTACGAGGCCCTGCGCCAGCGGGAGGGGGGATGAGGCCTGTTACCCCCTTCCTGGGCCTAGGGCTTCTGGCCCTCCTGCCCCTCTGGACCCCTCCTTTGGCCTTGGGCGTCTTCCTCCTCCACCTAGCCAAGCGGTTTTATCCGGGAGCCTTCCTATGGGGAGCCTTCCTCCCTGGCCTTCTCCACGCCCTTGCCTCCCCGTTCCCCTCCTGGCTCCAGGGATGGGCCATGACCTCTGGGCTTCTCCTCCTCTACGGACTTTTCCTGGCCACCAAGGCTCGGCCCCTTTCCAGCCTCCTTCTCCTTCCCCCAGCCCTTTGGCTAGGCCCCCTTGGCCTTTTCCTGCTAGGGCTCTTGCACGGGTTAAGCCTCCTCGAGGAGGCCCATGGGCGCGCCCAGGAACGGGGGGAGCCCTTTCGGACCCCCGCTTCCACCCTATGGGTCCCGGGGATCCTAGGCCTCCTGCTGGCAGGCCTGGCCTTCCTCCCCCTGCGCCTCCCCGCCCTTCCCCTACCCACCCCACCCTCGCTTAGCCTCCAGGCTTCCCCCGAAACCGGGCCAGGGCCCAAGGAGGTGGTGGCCTACCCCACCCCAGAGGAGAAGCCTCCCCCGTGGGTCGCCTTCCTGAACCGGGCCTTGGCCTACGCAGAGCCCCTGGCCTTGCTCCTTATCCTCCTAGCCCTTTGGCCCCTTCTGGGCCGGGGGGAAAGGCTTCCCTACCGGGGGGTTCACCTTTTACCCCTCCTGTTAGCCCTTTTGGCCGCAGGCCTCTTCCTCCTCTACCTGGGCACCCTAGGGGGTGGGGAAAGCGCGCCGGAAAGCACCCCTTCGGCTTCCGTGCCCGCCCCTTCCCAGGAAAGCCCCAAGGAGGCCGTACCGGGGCCCAGGCGGCTTAGCGAGGTGGGCCTAGCCTTGGCAGGCCTTTCCGCCCTTTTCACCCTGGGCCTTCTTTTCCTCTTCCTATTCCTGGTTTGGCGGTACCGGGAAAGAGGCAGGCCAGGCACCACCCCTAAGGAAGGGGTCCAAGCCTCCCAGGCGTTCCCAGAGGCCCTTCCCCAGGACCGGGTGCGGCGGGCCTACTTCCAAGCCCTAAAGGCCCTTAAGAGGGCTGGCCTCCCCCGCCTGGCCTCCGAGGGGCCCTTGGAGTACCTGGAAAGGGTTTCCCCTCTTCTCCCCGGGCTTAGGGAACCCCTTTGGGGGCTCACCGGCCTCTACCTGCCCGTGCGCTATGGGGGAAAGGCTGGGGAGGAGGAAGCGGAAAGGGCGGAAGCCTTTTTGAAGGATATCCTTAGGCTATGTTCCTCCCCCGCATCCAAAGAGCCCTTTCGGGCCGGGTCCTCCTGAAGGAGGAAACCCTAAGGCTTTCCCTCGCCACCCTCCTCTCTGGGGGGCATCTTCTTCTGGAAGACGTGCCCGGCACCGGCAAGACCACTTTCGCCAAGGCCTTGGCCCGGGTGCTGGGCCTTTCCTTTAGCCGCACCCAGATGACGCCCGACCTCCTGCCCCAGGACCTCACCGGGGTCTATCTCTACCGGGAAGGAAACCTGGTATGGCAAAAGGGGCCCATCTTCGCCCAGGTGCTTCTGGTGGACGAGCTCAACCGGGCCACCCCCAGGACCCAGTCCGCCCTCCTCGAGGCCATGGGGGAAAGCCAAGTAACCCTGGAAGGGAAAACCCACCCCTTGCCCGAGCCTTTTTTCGTTCTGGCCACGCAAAATCCCGTGGAAGAGGAGGGCACCTACCCTCTCCCCGTAGCCCAGCGGGACCGGTTCACCGCCCGGCTTTCCCTAGGCTATCCCGACGAGAAAGCCCTCCTCCAAGCCCTCAAGGAAAAGGAGCCGCTAGAGGGCTTGGAGGCCGTGACCCAAGGGGAGGAGATCCTGGCCCTGCGCCAGGAGGTGCGCCGGGTGCGGGTGGCGGAGGAGGTGCTGGACTACCTCCTGGCCTTGGCCGGCTGGCTCAGGAACCGGGAGGAAGTGCGGCTTGGGCCCTCCCCCAGGGCCCTGTTGCAGGTGGAGCGCCTGGCCCAGGCCCTGGCCCTTCTGCAGGAGCGAGGCTTTACCGTGCCCGAGGACATCAAGGAGGCCTTCCGGGCCGCCATCCCCCACCGCCTCCTCCTACGGCTGGAGGCGGAGCTAGCCGGAGCCAGCCCGGAAGGGCTGGTGGCGGAAGCCCTCAAGGCGGTTCCCGCCCCGGTGGAAAGGGCCTAGGAAAGGAAGGGCGCCGTGGCAGGGGTTTTGGGCCTTCTATCCCTCCTTCTCCTCCTCGCCCTTTGGCGGGCACCCCGGTTCGCCCAGGTCCGGGTCAAAGCCCAGGGCCTGGCCCCAGGTTTCCCCGGCCAGGAGGGAGAGGGGCAGGTGGCGGTGGAGGTCTGGGCCCCCCTTCCCCTTTTCTTCCGCCTGGAAAACCTCCCTGCGGCCCCCTTGGGCTTGGAACCCCGGGGGCTTTCCGGGATGGCCTGGGGGAAGATCCCGTTGACCCTGCCTCTTTCCTGCCGCTACCGCCGGCGGGGAGAGCATCCCCTACGCCTAATCCTCCGCTTAACCAGCCCCCTGGGCCTGGGGGAGAGGTTGCTCAGCCTGGAGGCAGGGAGGGTCTTGGTCTACCCCTCCCTGCGGCCCCTGCCGCCTTTTGAGCCCGCCCCCAGCTTCTTCCTGGAGGGAAGAGCCGAGCCCTTCGGCCTACCGGACCCCCTCGAGGCCAAGGGCCTCCGACCCTACCAGCCCGGGGATTCCTTGCGCCTCCTGGCCAAGCAGGCAAGCCTCCGGCAGGGGCGTCCCTTTGTGCGGGAGGTGGAAAAAAGCCTTCTGGGAGGCCTCTTCCTCCACCTGGACACCCAAAGCCTCCACCCCGCCTACCTGGACCACGCGGCAAGCCTCGCCGCCTGGCTCCTCCTGCAGGCGGAAAAGAAAGGAGCCCAATACGGCCTTTCCGCAGGGGAGGTCCTCCCCTTAGGGCGGGGAAAGGCCCACCTGGTAAGGACCCTCTCGCTCCTAGCCCGCCTGCAACCTACCCCAGGCCCCTCCCTTCCCCCCAAGGCCCCTTTCGGGAGCACCTACTTCCTCATCAGCCAGGGGGCGGAGGAATCCTTCCTGGAGGCAACCCTAAGGGGAGCCGCCCAGGCCCGGCAGGGGGTCCTTCTTCTGCTTCCCGAGGGATACTTCCTCTACCCGGGGGAAAAGGGCCGGGTAGCCTTTGGCAAGACCCCGGGCCTGGCCCGGGCCCTGGCCATGAAGGGCCTTCTCCTGGCCCATGGGATAAGCCTCCGGGTGGTGCGGGGCCACCAGACCCTCACCTTATAAAACCCCCCTCAACCCCCTTGACAAAAAGACGCGGGGGCAAAATAATAACCCTTGGTTTGACACTCTCGGCCTTTGAGCGTCAAAGGAGGGAGTGAGTATGGCTGCGGAGGTGAAGACGGTGATCAAGCCCCTAGGCGACAGGGTTGTGGTGAAGAGGATTGAGGAGGAGCCCAAGACCAAGGGCGGCATCGTGCTCCCCGATACCGCCAAGGAGAAGCCCCAGAAGGGCAAGGTGATCGCGGTGGGCACGGGCCGCATCTTGGAGAACGGGCAGAAGGTGCCCCTCGAGGTCAAGGAGGGGGACATCGTGGTCTTCGCCAAATACGGCGGCACCGAGATCGAGATCGACGGCGAGGAGTACGTGATCCTCTCCGAGCGCGACCTTTTGGCGGTCCTGCAGTAAGGGAGGTGAGGTATGGCGAAGATCCTGGTGTTTGACGAGGCAGCCCGCAGGGCTTTGGAGCGCGGCGTGAACGCCGTGGCCGATGCGGTGAAGGTAACCCTTGGCCCCCGGGGCCGGAACGTGGTCCTGGAGAAGAAGTTCGGCTCCCCCACCATCACCAAGGACGGGGTGACGGTGGCCAAGGAGATCGAGCTGGAGAACCACCTGGAGAACATCGGGGCCCAGCTCCTCAAGGAGGTGGCCTCCAAGACCAACGACGTGGCCGGTGACGGGACCACCACCGCCACCGTCTTGGCCCAGGCCATCGTGCGGGAGGGCCTGAAGAACGTGGCCGCCGGCGCCAACCCCTTGGCCCTCAAGCGGGGCATTGAGAAGGCGGTGGAGGCGGCGGTGGAGAAGATCCGCTCCCTGGCCATCCCCGTGGAGGACCGCAAGGCCATCGAGGAGGTGGCCACCATCTCCGCCAACGATCCCGATGTCGGCAAGCTGATCGCCGACGCCATGGAGAAGGTGGGGAAGGAGGGGATCATCACCGTCGAGGAGTCCAAGAGCCTGGAGACCGAGCTGAAGTTCGTGGAGGGGTACCAGTTTGACAAGGGGTACATCTCCCCCTACTTCATCACCAACCCCGACGCCATGGAGGCGGTCCTGGAGGACGCCTTCATCCTCATCGTGGAGAAGAAGGTCTCCAACGTGCGCGAACTCCTCCCCATCCTGGAGCAGGTGGCCCAGACGGGCAAGCCCCTCCTCCTGATCGCCGAGGACGTGGAGGGCGAGGCCCTGGCCACCTTGGTGGTGAACAAGCTCCGGGGCACCCTGAACGTGGCCGCGGTGAAGGCCCCTGGCTTCGGTGACCGCCGCAAGGAGATGCTCAAGGACATCGCTGCCGTCACCGGCGGCACCGTGATCAGCGAGGAGCTGGGCTTCAAGCTGGAGAACGCCACCCTCTCCATGCTGGGCCGGGCCGAAAGGGTGCGGATCACCAAGGACGAGACCACCATCGTGGGCGGCAAGGGCAAGAAGGAGGACATCGAGGCCCGCATCAACGGCATCAAGAAGGAGCTGGAGACCACGGACAGCGAGTACGCCAAGGAGAAGCTCCAGGAGCGCCTGGCCAAGCTGGCGGGGGGCGTGGCGGTGATCCGGGTGGGGGCCGCCACCGAGACCGAGCTCAAGGAGAAGAAGCACCGCTTTGAGGACGCCCTCTCCGCCACCCGGGCTGCCGTGGAGGAGGGGATCGTGCCCGGCGGTGGCGTAACCCTCCTCAGGGCCATCAGCGCCGTGGACGAGCTCCTCAAGAACCTGGAGGGGGATGAGGCCACCGGGGCCAAGATCGTGCGCCGGGCCCTGGAGGAGCCCGCCCGCCAGATCGCCGAAAACGCCGGCTACGAGGGCTCCGTGGTGGTGCAGCGCATCCTCTCCGAGACCAAGAACCTGCGCCTGGGCTTCAACGCCGCCACCGGGGAGTACGTGGACATGGTGGAGGCGGGCATCGTGGACCCCGCCAAGGTGACCCGCTCTGCCTTGCAGAACGCGGCCTCCATCGGCTCCCTCATCCTCACCACCGAGGCGGTGGTGGCGGAAAAGCCCGAGAAGAAGGAGTCTACCCCCGCTCCCGCAGGCGGCGGCGACATGGACTTCTAAAGTGGCAGGCTCAAGGGGCTGGGTCCAGACCCAGCCCCTTTTTTTAACCCCTTCCTCCCTTCTTGCCCTCGCTCCCTTGGACTTGCGCCAAGTGGGCCTCCAGAAGATGCCGGACTTCTTCCAAGGCGTACCCTTCTTTAACCCGCACCCGCATTAGGGATAGCCCCACCTGTCGTGCCAGGGCCTCCAGAAAACGGTCTCGCTCCCGGCGGTCTTCCCGTTGGTGACTTCGGTCGTCCAGCTCTATGGCCAAAAGGGGACGGGCGTCCTGGGCCCGCACAAGGAGAAAATCTATGTGTTTTGCCACCACCCGGTTTAAAGCTGCTTGCCGCTCCTTCCCCTCAGCATCTATATGGAGCAAGTCCGCCAAGCGCACCTTTGGCCACACCCTCACCCCTTCAGGCACCACCCTCTCTAGCACGCCAAGGAAGGAGCGCTCCGCCGGGGTAAGTACGGAATGCTTAAGGCGATACGGGAGGGAGGCGTCCCGCCCTCCTAGACCCTCTCTCTTACCCAGGGAGGCTAAGACGAAGATAACTAACCCCAAGAAAACCAGGGCGAAAAGGGGGCTTTCCATACTAGTGACAGTATACGGGTTTCAGGAAGCCAATCTGAGGGCTGCCGAGTTCCAAGAAGCCTTCAAAAGGGCACCACCTCCTCCTTGGGGCTAGCCCCACCATTCCCCTGCAAAAAGGCCTCCCGGTCCGGCACCAGGTAGGCGCGGAAGCCTTCCTTCTCCAGGGCCTCCAAGACCCCTTCCCCCACCCGGGCTTCCCGCAAGGAAAGGATGGCCTCCCCAAAGGGCCCCTGGACCCTCAGGTAGAGGGGAAGCGGCCCAGGGTGCTCGTCCAGGATGCTCTTTAGGAGGGTGACGCCTCCCTCGTCCAAAAGGGCGTGGTCCACCTCCACCTCCAGGGCCCTGGGGGCCTCGGCCACCTCCTCGTGGGTCCAGGCAGCCTGGGCGATCACCCTAAGCCCCCCCTCCTCCCGTTCCACCTCCGCCAGGACCAAAAGAGGGGTGTCCTCCTTGAGCTTGGGGGAGACCCCCTCATAGGCCCGGCCGAAGGCCACCACCTCCAGGGCCCCGGTCTCGTCGGAGAGGGTAAAGCGGGCCATCATCCCGCCGCTACGGGTGGGCTTGCGCACCACCTCCTCCACCATGCCCGCAAGGAGCACCCTGGCCCTTGGGGGAAGGCCCTGGATGAAATCGGCTAGCTCCTCCAAGGGGCAGCTGGCCACCTCCCTTAGCCCCGGGTAGCGGAGCACAGGGTGGCCAGAGACATAGATGCCCAAGGCCTCCTTCTCGTAGCGGAGCCGGGTGATCTCGTCCAGGGGCGGGGCCTCCAGCAAGGGGGGCTCCATGTACCCTTCCGCCTCGGCAAAAAGGCCCAACATCCCCGAGCGCGCCCGCTTTTGGCTTTCCGCCGCCCAGCGAAGGAGGGGTTCTAAGGAGGCGAGAAGCCTCGCCCTATCCCCAAAGGCGTCAAAGGCCCCCGCCTTGATGAGGGACTCGAGGGTGCGCTTGTTCACCACCTTCTCGTCCAGGCGCTTTAGGAAATCCCCCAGGCTCTTAAAGGGTCCACCCCGCTCCCTTTCCGCCAGGATGGCCTGGGCCGCCCCCTCCCCCACGTTCTTCACCGCGGAAAGGCCAAAGAGGATCTCCTCCCCCACCACCTTGAAGTCAAAGCCCGAGCGGTTGATGTCCGGGGGCAGGACCTCAATGCCCATGGCCCGGGCGTCGCGGATGTACTCCGCCACCTTGTCGGAGTCGTGCCGCTCCACGCTGAGGAGGGCGGCCATGAACTCCACGGGGTAGTGGGCCTTCACGTAGGCGGTCTGGTAGGAAAGGAGGCTGTAGGCGGCGGCGTGGGAGTTATGGACGATGACATCCTCGGCCAGGAAGGTGTGGGTGCCCTCCACGGTGAGGTCGTAGACCTCCTCCTCCCCTAAGGGCTCTATGGCCTCCACCCGGTCCCAGTAGATCTCCGCCCCCGCCAGGCGCCAAAGGGCTAGGCTTCCCGTTAGGGCCGCAAGGCGCACCACCGTGGAACGGGAAAGCCCTAGACGGCCCTTGCCGGGCCGCAAAAGCCCCTGGGCCAAACCATGGGCCGCCAAAAAAGCCCCCTCCTTACCCCCGGAAACCTGGGCCAAAGCCTCCTTGACCAGAGGGAGGAAGGCCAGGGGCAGAATATCCTTGGTGCTCCTTCCCTCCCCCTTCCAGGAGGAAAGAAGCCCCTCTAAGTCCCGCTTCCTCTTGCCCAAGAGGTAAGGCCCCACCAGCCTGGCAAAACGCCAGGCCGCCTCCAGGCCCCCAAGCAGGTAGACCACATAGCCCTTTCGCCCCCCTCCATAGGGGAAATGCTTTTCCACCAGTCGGCTTTGCAGGCCCAGGCGAAGGAGAAGGTGTTGCACCCCTTGGGCCAGGGCCTGGGAAGCGGTGGCGTAGAAGATGAGCTTTCCCTTGGGATCCACTCCCCCATCCCCCATCCAAAGCCGCCCCAAAAGCCTTGCCACCCCCTCCAAGGGAAGGCCAAAGACCCTTTCGGGCAACCGCTTTTCCCTGGCGGAGAGGCCCATCAGGCCCATCTCCCGCAGAAACGCCTCCGCTTCCGAGGGCACCTTGCGGTTTTGCCGGCCCACATAGAGGTGGGCCACCCCCCGGCGCCAGACCAAGCGGGTACGGGTGTTGGCAAAGCCCGCCAAGGCCTCCTGCATGGCCAAAAGCTCCTCTTCCGAGGAGGTGTAGAGGTAAAAGCCCGAAGGATGGCGAAGGTTTCCCTCGCTTAAGGCAAAGCCTAGGAGGTCCAGCTCATGGGGCCTCAAATCCTCCGAGGGTTGGTAGGGCAGGTACCGGGGTAGGGCAACGAAATCCCCTGGGCGAAGCCTCCCCAGCTCCCGCCAGCCTTCCGGGGTGTAGAGGGGGTGGTTGGCCGTGGCCTCGAGGACCCTTCCCGTGGCGGTGCGCAAGCGAAAGACCATGGCCCGGCCGCTGGGGAAGGCGGCCAGCACCCGTCTTGGCACCAGGCGCAAGGTGGCCTCATCCAGGGAAACCACCAAGACCCCCTTGGCCTCACCCCGCACCAGGGCCTCGATGGGTACGGGCTTCCCCGTGCGGTAGTCCACCACCCGGGTCCTTCCCGGCAGGCACTTGTTGAAGCCATAGTTGGCAAAAGCCTCCAGCATGTCAAAAAGCCGGTTGGCCTCCTCCTCGGGGACGCCCCGTTCCTTGGCCCCCCGCACGAAGCGCTCCCGGTGCCTTTGCATCTCCTCCACTTTCTTCTTGCCCATGGCCCGGCGGAGGAGGTCCGCCTCCCCTAAGGAGTAGCCCGCCACCTGCGAGGCGATCTGCATGATCTGCTCCTGGTAGACGGGGATGCCGTAGGTCTCCTCCAGGATGGGCCTTAGGTACTTCTCCGCATGGGGGAACTCCGCATAGCTCACGGGCTCCTGGCCATGGTGGCGGCGGATGTAGGTGGGGATGTGCTCCATGGGCCCCGGGCGGTAGAGGGAGACCAAGGCGATGATGTCCTCGAGGCGCCTGGGCTTAAGCCCCCGCACCGTGGCCGTCATGCCCCCCGACTCCAGCTGGAAAACCCCCTTGGTCTCCCCCCGCGCCAAGAGGGCGAAGGTCTTGGGATCGTCCAGGGGCAGGCGGTCGTAGTCCAGCTCTACCCCCTTGGACTCCTTGACGATCTTCTTGGCCTCGTCCAGGAAGGTGAGGGTGCGCAGGCCCAAAAAGTCCATCTTCAAAAGCCCCAAGGCCTCCACCGCCCCCATGTCGTACTGGGTCACGGGCCGCCCCTCCTGGTCCCGCATGAGGGGGACCAGATCCGTAAGGGGCTCTTGGGCGATCACCACCCCGGCGGCGTGCACGGAGGCGTGGCGGTTTAGGCCCTCCAGGCGCATGGCCACCTCTATGACCTCCCGCACCTTGGGGTCCTTTTCCATCTCCGCCTTCAGCTCCGGCACCAGCTCTATGGCCTCGGCCAGGGGCTTGGGCTTGCCGAACTGCACGGGGATCAGCTTGGCCAGCTCCTCCGCCTTCTTGTGGGGGATGCCGTAGACCCGGGCCACGTCCTTGAGGGCCGCCTTGGAGGCCAGGCTCCCGAAGGTGCCGATCTGGGCCACCTTGTCCTCCCCATACCGCTGGCGCACGTACTGGATTACCCGGTCCCGCTCCCGGTCGGAGAAGTCGGTGTCGATATCCGGCATGGAAACCCGCTCGGGGTTCAGAAAGCGCTCAAAGAGGAGGCCAAAGCGCAAGGGGTCGATGTTGGTGATGCCCACGGCATAGGCCACCAGGCTCCCAGCGGCGCTTCCCCGGCCTGGCCCCACGGAAACCCCATGGTCCCGGGCCCAGTTGATGTAGTCCTGCACGATAAGGAAGTAGCCGGGAAAGCCCATGCGCTCGATCACGGAAAGCTCGTAAAGGGCCCGGTGCAAAATGGCCTCCGCCGTCCACTCCCGTACCCCTTCCAAAGGGGGCAACTGGGGCCGAAGGGCTTCCCAGGCCTCCCCCTCCACCTGGGCCAGGGCCTCCGCCAAAGCCTCCCCGTCCCCGTGAGGGGGGATACGGCCCAGAAGGCGGAAAACCTCCCGGTAAAACCCCTCGGTGATCCGGTCCGGATACCGGGCAAGAAGCCCTTTGAAGGTGAGCTCCCGCAGGTACTGGGCCTCTTGCTTGCGCAAATCTGTTTGCCCTGCGGGCAAAGCATCTTGCTTGCGCAAATCCGTTTGCCCTGCGGGCAAAGCACCGGTCCTGCCCTCGGGGAGGGGGAAGCGGGGGATGCGGTAGACCATCCTGTCCCCGATGGGGAGGTCCACGTTGCACATGCGGGCGATCTCCACCGTGTTGTCAAAGGGCTCGTCCCCCCATTCCTCCTCGGGGAGCATGGCCCGCATCTCCTCGGGGGTTTTCACGTAGAACTCGTCACAGGGGAAACGCCAGCGCTCGGGGTCGTCCAGGGTGCTCTTGGACTGGATGGCCAGGAGCACCTCGTGGGCCCGGGCATCCTCCTTTCTCACGTAGTGGCCATCGTTGGTGGCCACCATCCCCAGGCCGTACCTCTTGGCAAACTCCTTGAGGACCTGGTTCACCTTCCTTTGCTCAGGAAGGCCGTGGTTCTGGATCTCAAGGAAAAAGCGGTCGCCGAAGATGGCGAGGTACTCGTTGAGCCGGGCCTCGGCCAGGTCCAGGCGGTCTTGCAGGATGAACTGGGGGATTTCCGCCCCCAGGCAACCGGAGAGGGCAATGAGCCCCTCCGAATGCTCCCGAAGAATCTCCCGGTCTATGCGGGGCTTCTCGTAAAAGCCTTCCAGGTAGGCCCGGCTGGCCAGGCGCACCAGGTTCTGGTAGCCCTTGAAATCCTTGGCAAGAAGCGTGAGGTGGAAGTAGCCTCCATCCAGGCCCTTACCCCTTTTGCGGTCAAAGCGGCTTTCCGCCGCCACGTAGGCCTCGTAACCGATGATGGGTTTGATCCCCATGGCGGTGGCCTTCTTGTAAAACTCCACCGCCCCGAAGAGGTTGCCGTGGTCGGTCATGGCCAAGGCGGGGTCTTCGGGGGAAACCTCCTTCACCCACTTCAGGAGATCGGAAAGCTTCGCCGCCCCGTCCAGGAGGGAGAACTGGGTGTGCTGGTGCAGGTGGGCGAACTTAAGGCGGCCCATGGAGTCCAGTCTAGCAAGCGCCTGGCATCCCTCCGCCAGGTATAATCCAATGCAATGATTGAGGACTTGGCCAACCCCATCAGCGCCACCGAGGCCCGGGTTCACTTTGGAGGGCATTACCGTGCGCTATGTAGAGCCCCATGACCTTGGGTGAACTTAGGGAAGAGGTCTGGAACACCCTGGCCCGCTACGACCTGGCCCTCCACCCCACGCCCCCCCACGGCCACCATCCCAACTTTCTGGGGGCTAAGAGGGCGGCGGAGCGCCTCCAAGCCACCCCCGAGTTCCAAAGGGCCAGGCTCATCCTGGTGGGGATGGATGCCGTCTTAAAACCCTTAAGGGAAGCGGCCCTAAGGGCGGGGAAAGCCCTCCTCCTCCCCCATCCCGACCGGCCGGGGGAGTTTTTGCTCCTTAAGGACCTGGACCCAAGGAGGCTCAAGCGGGTGCGGGAGGCCTACCGCTATGGGACAAAGGCCCGCCTCGAGGGCCAGCCCATAGACCTGGTGCTCATCGGGGCCGTGGCCGTGGACGAGGAGGGGGGCTGGGTGGGAAAGGGCTACGGCTTCCCCCAGGCCTGGCTTTCCGTGGACGCCCCCTTCGCCACCCTAGCCCATGCCCTCATGGTCTACGCCAAGTTGCCCGTGGAACCCGAGCGCCGGGTGGACCTGATCGCCACCCCGGCGCGGCTCATCCGGCCCTAGAGGGTGAACTCCTTGAGGAGCCCCTCGAGGTCCAAAGCCTCCTGCTGGCCCAAAGCGGGATAGACCTCGGGGTAACGGGTTAGGTAGGCCCGCAGGCGCTCCTCAAAGGTGGGCACCTCCGCCTTCCAGAAAACGCCTATGGGGATCCGCTCCCCCCACTCCACCGCTTTCTCCTGGAACCGGGCCATCCTTTTGTCCAGCTCCTCTGGGGGAAGCCCTTCGGGAACATAGGGGTCGTACCCCTCGTCCTGGAGCCTATAGAGCCTGGGGGCAAACCACTCCTTGGTGTGCAGATCGTTGTAGGTGGGGCAGGGCTGGAGCACGTGAAGGAAGGCCAGGCCCTTGTGGGTAATCCCCTCCTTGATGAGCTCCTTGAGTCCCTTCACGTCGTAGGCATAGCCCCGCCCAATCCAGGTGTATCCGGCGGAGAAGGCGAGAAGCAGGGGGTTGATGCGCCCCTGGGGGTTGGGCTTGGGAAGGCTTTTGGTCTTCTCCCCTAGGCCCAGGGTGGGACCCGCCTGCCCCTTGGTGAGGCCGTAGACCTCGTTGTCGTAGAGGATATAGAGCATGTCCACGTTGCGGCGGCCTGCGGCCACAAAGTGCCCAGCCCCAATCCCCAGACCATCCCCATCCCCCCCCACCGCCACCACGGTGAGGTGGGGGTTGGCCAGCTTGGCCCCCTGGGCCACGGGGAGAACGCGGCCGTGGAGGGTGTGGACCCCGTAGACGTTTAGGTAATGGGGGGTCTTGGCCGAGCAGCCAATGCCCGAGAAGATGGCCGTCTGGGAAGGATCCCTTCCCAGCTCAAAAAGGGCCATCTGCAATGCGGAGAGGATGCCGTAGTCCCCGCAGCCCGGGCACCAGTCCGGTTGCTTTTCCGCCTTGTAGTCAGCAAGCTTCAGCTCCAGCATGGTTAGACTCCCTTCCTCAACACCAAGCGCTCCGGCGCCTCTTGGGAAACCACCAGCCTCAAGGCCTCCACCGCCTCATCCAGGGTGATGGGGCGGCCGTTGTACTTCAGGATGCGATGGTGCACCCGCCTCAAGGTCTCCTGTTGCACCAGGTCCGCCAGCTGCCCCGAGTAGTTGTGCTCCACCGTAACCAGCCTTTTTCCCTCCAGAAGGGGGCCAATCTCGGGGAAGGGCCAAAGGAGCCTGAGGTGCAGGTACCCTACCTCCGGGAGATGGTCTAGGGCTTCCAAAAGGGTGCCCTTCACCGTGCCCCAGCCCAGGACTAAGACCTCCCCATCCCGGAAGAGGGTGTACTGGTCCTCTGGGGGAATCCCCTTGCGGGCGGCCTCCAGCTTTCGCATACGCTTTTCCATCTGGTATTCCCGGAGGACCACGTCCTCGGTGATGTGGCCCTGGAGGTCGTGTTCGTCCGAGGTCATCCAGTAAAAGCCCCCAGGGGTCCCGATGGGGATAAAGGGGGAAACGCCATCCTCCGAGGGCGCATAGCGCTCATAGGGGCCAAAGCCCTCCTTCCTAGGCTCAAGCCGCTTTTCCCCATCCAGGGAAAGCACCCTTAACGCCTCCTTGGGGAGGCTTTGGGCCATGGAGGCCAAAAACTTGTCCAAAAGGTGCACCACCACCGTCTGGTAGCGCCAGGCCCAGGCCAGGGCCTTTTGGGCATCCAAGAAGGCATCCTCTATGTCCCCCGAGGCCAGGACGATCCTGGGGTACTCCCCGTGCCCGCCGCGAATGGCGAACATCAAGTCCCCCTGTTCGGTGCGGGTGGGCAGCCCCGTGCTGGGCCCACCCCGCTGGTAGAGGGTTACCACCAAGGGGGCCTCGATCATGCCGGCAAACCCCATCCCCTCGGCCATGAGGCTGAAGCCGGGGCCGCTGGTGGCGGTGGCCGCCTTGGCCCCGGTGAGGGCCGCACCCACCGCCATGGTCACGGCGGCGATCTCATCCTCCGTCTGGACCACGGCCACGTCCGCCCCGGTAAAGGCGGTGTGGGCCTCGAGGTAGGTGGACTCGTCGGTGGCGGGGCTTATGGGGTAGTAGGTCTGGAAGCGAAGCCCCCCGGCCAGCTTGCCCAAAGCGGCCGCCTGGGCCCCGCTGAGGTAGACCCGGCCCGGCTCGTACCCATTAAGGTGAAGCTGGAAGGAAAGCTTGGGCATTTCCTCCCGGTAGACCGCCTGGGCCACCCGTTGGTTTAACTCCAACACCTTGCCCCTAAACTGCAGGGCCAGGGCCTCCAGCAAGGGCTCTAGGGGAAAGCCCAGGAAGTGGAGGCTCGCCGCCACGGCGATGGCGTTAAGGGTGCGCCGAGCCTGGAGGGAGGGAACCCCCAGCTCCGCCCCGATCCGGTCCGCCACCTCCTCGTAGGGGTAAGGAAGCGGCTGAACCCCTGCCTCCACAAAGGCCGCAAGAAGGTCTTGAAGACTGGGGTTGGCTTTGCGGAAGCGTTCCGCCAGGGCATCGGCCACGCGGTGGTCCAGCATGGGTAGGCCCCGCACCGTGAGCCCCAGCACCTTGGGGTCGTAGAGCAAGACCCCTCCCGGCCGGACCTCGTCCAGGTGCCGGGCCAGGGTCTCCCCGTCCAGGGCCACCAGCATGTCCACCTTTTCTCGGAACGTCCCCACCGGTTTTCGCGAGAGGCGCACATCCAGGTAGGAGTGCCGCCCCATGATGTTGGAGTGGTACTCCCGCTTGGTGGCCACCCACCAACCCCCCTTGGCCACCGCCCGGGCGAACAGGGTGGCCGCCGTCTCTATCCCGCCCCCTTGGGGGCCGCCCACGCGCCAGGTGAAGTCTTCCATAAGCCCTCCTTCGCTCTTTGATACCCTACTCCTTAAGGGTCCAGCTTGGCTAGGGGCATTTGCCCAAAAGGGGGTTCATTCCTCCTGGTCTGCCCAATGAAGCCTTTTGCCCCAAAGGCTCTGGGGGCGATGGTGCTCCAATACCAAGGTCCGCACCTCCGGGTCCTGGATGCGCTCCGCCGCATACAGGGGGTGGTGGCAGCGCACCTGGAAGGCCCCCATGAGCCCTCCCCGCAAGGGGTAAGGAGGTATTGGGGGCGTGTAAAGCCCGGTTAGGATGCGCTCCAGGGGGCGGTAGGGCCTTACGGCCTTCCCCGCATCGTGGAGAAGGGCCGCCCGGACGGCAAAGGGGGGAGCGTCCGGGTACCGCTTCAGGAGCCTTTGGGCCACCCGCACCCCATGGGCCCGGTCCCTGGGGTCCATGGAAAGGTAAAGGGCACGCTCTTCCCCTTGCAAAAAGGCCAAAGCGAAGGCATCGTCCGGCTTTTCCCCTCGAGGAAAGAAGGCCTGGAAGAGGCGCCTAAGCCTCTTCCGCACCTTCGCAAGTCCCCGTCCTAAGCCCTGGCTCCTGGCACCCGGCAAGGGACTAGATGAACTTCCTCAGCATGGTGGCGATCTCCTCGGGCTTCTTGGGGTCCACCTTGCCCTCGGAAACCTCGGCAGCGCAGATGTTGAGGAACTCCTCCAGGATCAGGGAGGCCGCCGCCTCCATGGCCTTTTTGGTGGCGGTCATCTGGGTGAGGACCTCGTCGCAGGGGCGCCCCTCCGCCACCATCTTCTGCAAACCCCTCACCTGGCCTTCTATACGCCGTAGCCGCTTGAGGATATTCTCCACGGTGTCTTGCCCCAACTCGGTGGTCTTGGTCATGAGGGCATTATATACCAGTACCCCCTATGTCGTCTTCGCTCACCGGTTCCTCGGCCTCGGGAAGCCTGGGCCTGCGCACCCAAAGGAGCCGCGCCCCCAGGAGCCGAGCAATTTCGGCCAGGCGCCGGTTGGGATCCCCAGGATCCCTGGGCGGCACCTCCGCCTGAACCTCCTGGCCAGGGGGGTCCGGGGGCTTTCGCCAAGGAGCCTCCCCAGAAGGGAACCCTTCCACCAGCCCGGGCATGGCCTCCCACGGATCCGGCTCCACCCGCCCTTCGGGGGAACCCCTGCCCTCCCGGAGATCCCCTTCCGGCAGGGCTACGGAAGAAGGCTCGGAGGCCTTAGGCTCTTCGGCCGGCCCACCCCGGGTGGGTTTTTCCTCGGGCAATGGGAGGTTTCGGGAAAGGGGCCTAGGGTTTAGGCTTTTTTTTTCCAGGAGGAAGACCAATTCCTCCACCCCGAAGTGGGCCCGCACCAGGGGAAGAAGGGTAGCCCTCTGCTCCTCAGCCCGTCTGTGGTGGAAGGCCTTGCTCTCGGGGAAGCGGAGCAAAAGGCGCCCCTCCTCCAAGCTTGGCCGGGCCTCCCTGAGGAAGGCCCGTAGGGTGGGCTTCAGGGCCTCGAGGAAGGCCCTCCACCTCCCCGCCTGATCCCCCTCCTCCCCCCCGGGGGGACCCGCCTCCTTAGGGCTTGGCGGCGCCAAGGGCTGGGTGGGGTGGAACTCGGGCAGGTCCTCCCCGGAGGCCGCTTGCTTAGGCCAATGGGCTGGCCCTTCAGGCGCAAGAGCCCCCACCTGCGGCGCTTCCCCAGTAGGAAGGCCGGCCGCGGGCCAGACCTCCCCCTTACCCAGCCCGGAGGGGAAAACCCTTGCCGCCTGCAACAGGGAAGCTTCCAGGGCCAGGAGGTCCGAGCGCTTGGCCATGCGCTCCATGGCCTCGTCCAGGGCGGTGAGAGCCCCCAGCAAGGCCTCGGGAGGAGCCTCCATCCCCTCCCCCGGCAGGCCGTAGGCGGCGTAGAGGGCCTCCCGGATCACCTCCATGAGCCCCCCCACCAGGCTTCTCGGGGCGAAGCCCTGGGCGTAAAGCCCCCTGGCCAGGGAAAGCACCTCCTTGAGGTCCCCCCGGGCCAGGCCCCGGGCCAGGCGGGATAGGGCTTCCTTGGGCGGAAGGCCCAAGGCCTCCTCCACCCGCTTGCGGGTCAGGGGGCCCTCCAGGAGGAGCAGGCGGTCCAGAAGGCTTTCCGCATCCCTAAGCGCCCCGTCCGAAAGCCTGGCCACCAGGAGGAGGGCATCCCCGTCCGCCTCCCTTCCCATCTCCTTGAGGATGCGCCAGAGCTTAGAGGCGATCTCCTCCTCCGTGAGGCGGCGAAAGCGGTAGTGCTGGGTGCGGGAAAGGATGGTGGGGGGCATCCTTTCGGGCTCGGTGGTGGCGAAGATGAAGAGCACGTGGGGTGGGGGCTCCTCCAGGGTCTTCAGGAGGGCATTGAAGGCGCTTTTGGAGAGCATATGGGCCTCGTCCAGGATGAAGACCTTCCTGGGGGCGGAAAGGGGAGCCAGGAGGATCCTCTCCCTCAGCTCCCGCACGTCCTCCACCGAGTTGTTGCTGGCGGCGTCGATCTCCACCACATCGGGGTGGGCCCCCTTCTGCACCGCCTGGCAGTGGGCACAAACCCCGCAGGGGCGCTCCGCCCCCTGGCATCCCACGGCCATGGCCAAAAGCCGGGCGGTGGTGGTCTTCCCCACCCCCCGGGGACCGGAAAAGAGGTAGGCCTGGGCCAGCCGTCCTTCCCGGACGGCCCGCATGAGGGGCTCCTTCACGTGCTCCTGGCCCACCAGCTCCTGGAAGGTGAGGGGGCGGAGCTTGCGGTACAGGGCACCCACAAGGGCTAGTATAGGGCTTGGTGCGGAGCTTTCTCTCCCTCCACGTGGAGGCCCCCTTGGCAAGGGTGCTGGCCTGGGCCCAAGGCAAAACCCAGGGGGCGGGGGTCTACCTGGTCCCCGACCCTCCCTGGGTGAGCCTGTACCATGAGGCCCTCGAGGCCCAGGAGGACCCCCAGGCCATCCGGGCCTTCCTGAAGGAGCTTTCCCAACTGGGAAGGGCCTTGGCCTTTTTGGTCCTGGCGGAGGAGGAGCTTCTCTTCCTCCTGGCCGAGGGGGGAGAGGTCCAGGCGGAGCTGGCCCAGGGGAAGGAGCTGGGGAAGCGGCTTATGGCCCCCTCGGAGCTGAAACTCCATCTAGAGAAAGCCGCCCGCATGCCCCCCATAAGCGCGGTCCAGGCCCTGGCCGCCCACTTCGGCCTCCACCCCGACCACGCCGCCTTGGGCTTTTTGGACCTTTTGGAGGCCGAGGAAACGGGAGGCCTGCCGGAGGAGGTGGTCTACCTTGAGTGATCCCCTTTTGGTAAAGGTGGGCGGAAGCCTTAGGGGCGCCGAGGCTCTCCTGGAGGAGCTGGCGGGCTACCCCGGCCCCCTGGTCCTGGTGCACGGGGGTGGGCCGGAGATCGGGGCCTGGCTTTCCCGCCTGGGCTGGGAAAGCCGCTTTGAGGGGGGGCTAAGGGTAACGCCTCCTGAGCACATGGAGGTGGTGGAGATGAGCCTATGCCTCACGGGGAAGCGCCTGGCGGAGGGGCTTTCCCGAAAGGGCCGAAGGGCCCTTTCCCTTTCCGGGCGGGACGCCCTTTGCCTTAAGGGCCAAGCCCTCCCCCACCTGGGCCGGGTGGGGGAGGTGATAGGGGTGGAGGTGGGCCTGCTCCTGGACCTCCTGGAAAAGGGCTACACCCCCCTCCTCGCCCCCATCGCCCTGGACGAGGAAGGCCCCTTGAACGTGAACGCCGACACCGCCGCCTCCGCGGTGGCCGGGGCCTTGGGGTGGCCCGCCCTTTTCCTCACGGATGTGCCCGGGGTCTTAAGGGACCCCAAAGACCCCTCCACCCGCTTCCCCCACCTCACGCCAAAGGAGGTGGCGGAGCTGAAAGCCTCAGGGGTGATCCAAGGAGGCATGATCCCCAAGGTGGAGGCGGCCTTAAGGGCCCTAGAGGCAGGGGCTCCCTGGGCGGCCATCGCTCGCGGGGAAAGGGGGGTGGTGGCCGGGGTCTTGCAGGGGGAGAGGGGAACCCGGTTCACCCTTTAGCCAGAAGCTCTAAAAAAGCCAGGACGAATCCGGGCAGGTCCTTGGGACCCTGGGCGGTCACCAGGTTGCCATCCACCACCACCCCGGCCTCCTGGTAAAGTCCCCCGGCGTTCACCAGATCATCCCGGATGGAGGAAAACCCCGTGACCCGCCTGCCCCGCACCAGCCCGGCGCTGATGAGGACCCAGCCTGCGTGGCAGATGGCCCCGATGGGCCTTCCCTCTTCCCCCACCCGCCGCACCAGGGCCAGCACCTCTGATACCCTTTCCTCTTGTTTCCTTCGCTAAGCCCCAACGAGATGACGCCTACCGGAGGCCCTTTCCGGGGCCCCCACCCTGGCGCAAGCCAGGGTGGGGTGGTATGAGCTCCTCCTCAGGTAATCGGGGGCAAAGCCCCCGGGGATAAGGAGGCCTGCCACCGCCATCTCCATGGCCTCCTTGGCCCCCATCTCCGCCTTCCAGGAAAAGCCGGACTTGGCCTTGTATTCCCGGGCCTCCGGGCCGATGACAAGCGGGGTATAGCCGGCCCGTCAGTGTTCCCCTTACGGGGAAGCAACCTGCACCCGGTAATAAGGGTAAAGGAACTCCCGCTCGTCAAAGAGGTCCGAAAGGAGAATCCCCACTCGCTTCACGCCAAACCTCCAGGAACTCCCTAAGGATATTCCCCGTCACCCCCCAGATGTCCACCCCCCGCCAGGGGAAGTGCCAGACGGTGCGGCCATGGCGCACCTCGCTCCAGGGGGTGATCTGCAGAAGCTCCCTTAGCGGAGCCAAGAAGACCTCGGCCACCTCGAGGGGGTTGGGCCTTAAGGGAGGAAGGTCCTCTCGGAAGACCACCACCGGCTGGACCAAGAAGCCTTGGGGGGAAAGGACCGGGGCCAGATACCCCAAGGGCTCCACCCCCAAAAGGCCCACCTCCTCCGCGGCCTCCCGCAAAGCGGCTTCCACAGGGGTTTCCCCCGGTTCCACCACCCCCCCGGGGAAGCTGATCTGCCCGGCGTGGGTGGGGAGGTGGGGGCTTCTTAGGGTGAAAAGGAGGCTTTCCCCCAGAAGGGGCACGGCCACCGCCGCCAGGCGGAAGCCCTGGGGAAGGGCTAGCCCCTCTGGCAGGCTCTCTGGGAGCGCCTTCTTAAGGCGGTTTCGGGGTCCAGGCCCCTCTTGGCGAAAAGCCCCACCAGGTTCCAAAGCGCCTCCTCGAGGTCCCCCTTCTCCAGGGCCCTCCTTAGGCCCTCCTCGCTTCCCGGATCCACGCCCTTCCGCTGGAGCTCGTAGGCCCGAAGCAGGGTGGGAAGGTGCTTGGGTAGCCCACAGGGCTCCTCCTGCTTTCCCTCCTCCGCCTTCAGCTCCTCCCAACGGGCCTTCACCTCCTCGGGGGTTTGGGCCACGGCTTCCCCGAACACATGGGGGTGGCGGCGGATGAGCTTTTCCACGATGCTTCTTTCCACGTCCCCATAGGAGAACCGCCCCTCCTCCTCGGCGATGACGCTGTGAAAGGCCACCTGCAGGAGCACATCCCCAAGCTCCTCGGCCATCTCCTTGGGGTCCTTACGCAAAAGGGCATCCGCCGCCTCGCTGGCCTCCTCCAACAGGTAGGGGATAAGGCTTTCGTGGGTCTGGGCCCGGTCCCAGGGGCACCCCCCGGGCCCCCGGAGACGGCGCATCACCTCAAGAAGCCGTTCCATGCCCCCCATTCTCCCTCAGAAGGACACCCCCCGCCAGGGAAAGGCCCACCAAAAGGAGGGAAAGGGGATCCACACCCACGGGCTCCAACACCCACCCCCCAGGCCCCGGGGTGGGCAGGCCCGTGGTGCGGGTGAGGAGGAAAAGAAGGAAAAGGAGCCCCACCAGCCCCCGGCCCAGGCGAAGCCAGCCCGAACCTATGGGTACCTCCAAAAGGGGCAGGAGAAGGAGGGCCAGGCCATAGCCCATCTGCAGGGCCAAAAGGCCCATAAAAAGCACACCATACCAAAACCCCGGGGTCTGAAAGGCCAGGGCGGGGTTCTGCGCCAGGAAAAGGTCTCCGCAAAGCCCCCCACCCAAGGGGGTTTTCCCGAAGCCCAAAAGCTGAAGGAAAAAGGGAAGGATAAGGAGGGCAGCAGCAAGCCGCATCAGTAGCGCTCCCTTACGGGCTCCAGGCGCACCGCCGTGCCATAGACCAGGATCTCCGCTGCCCCTTGGAGCACGCTGGCCGTGGCGTACCGCACCCCCAAGATGGCATGGGCCCCTAAGCGCTTGGCCTCCTCCAGCATCCTGCGCTCCGCCTCCTCGCGGGCCTCTTTCAGCATCTCCGTGTACTCGGGGATCTCCCCGCCCACCAGGGTACGCAAGCCCGCCAAAAGGTCCTTGCCCAGGTGCTTGGTCCGTACCGTGCTCCCCTTGACCACCCCCAGCACCTGGGCCACCCGGTAACCGGGCACCTCGCCCAGGGTAGTGAGCAGGATATCCATGGCCCCCATCCTACCGGTCCCGGCGGGCGAAGATGAGGGAACCCAAGAAGGCCAGGAAAACCCCCAAAAAGACCAGGTAAAAAAGCCCTAGCCAAGGCCCCACCTCCCCAAGCCGTTCCGCCACCAGGTACCCTATGGGTCCGGTAAGCACCGGGGCTTTCAGGCCAGAAAGGAGCCCCACCCGGTGGATCTCCTGAGGGTTCAGGAGGAGGGCCAGGGTGAGGAAACCTTCCAAGGGGTACTCCCTTAAGCGCACCGCCAAGGCCACCACCAGGGGCCCATAGAGCACGTTCAAAAGGCCAAAAAGACCAAAGCCCAAGCCCAGGGCCCGCCGCTCGTCCAAAAACAAGGCGGCCAAAAAGGCGGCAAGCCCCACCCAAAAGACCAGGATGCCTACCCCGGAAAGGAGGAGCCAAAGGGTGGCCCTCCCGGATAGCCCCAACACCCCAGCCCCCAGAAGAAGGCCGGGAAGAAGGGGCAGAAAAAGCCCCAGGAAGACCCCCAAAATCCCCTCCCCAAAGCCCCGGAAGGCCCCCAGGGGAAGCCCCAGAAGGAAGGCCCACTCCTCCCTCGAGGCCAAAAGGGGCACGGCAAGGGCCAGGACCAGAGGCGGCAAGAGGAGCAATAGCCCCGAGTAAAGCCCCACCAACCCCACCCCTTCCCCCCGGCCCAAAAACCCCAAGCTCAGGAGAGGAGGCAGAAGGAAAAGGCCAAAGGTCCAGGGGTTACGGGTTACCTCCTTAAAGAAAAGAGGGCTCATGGGGCCTTAGCCGGGGCGAGGACATCCGCAGGCACCCAAGGCCGCCTTTCCCCCTCCCTTAGGGCCTGGGCCCAGGTGAGGACTCGTCCCCCCGCCCGCTCGGGCCGCTTCTTAAGGTACTTCTCCAGGGCTTCCCGGCTACCAAAGGCCAAAAGCCCCGAACCCATGGGGGTGCGGACCTTGGGGTTATGGTAGAGCACAGCCTTTTCAGCCGCCACCCACCTGGGGGCGGTGCGGGTGCTTTCGGCAAAGTCCGCCAGGTACACCTCTTTGGCCGTGGGGCTGGGCCCGCCCCAGCCGTTCAGCTGGTCCAGGAGGCAGGCGGGGTCGTCATAGAAGAAGGCCTTCCCCTGGGGGTTCACCGCCTGGGCCGCATACCGGGCGTCCAGAATGGTCATGAAGCAGTAGGGGCAGGCCTCCACCCCCACCCGTAGGGCCCGGGGGGCCGCCAAGGCCTGGAGCAGGAAAGGAGCCGAGAGGAGAAAGGTTCTGCGGTTCATGGGTCTTTGAACACCTTTAGCCCTATAGGAAACCCTGGGCAGGCCAGGGGCTCCTCTTCAGCTTAGTGGCTAGGCTCCTCCTTCTCGCCCAAAAGCCCAGCATGCTGGGCCAGAAGGGCCACCAGGTTCATCTCCGGCAAGGGGGCCAGGTCCCATAGGGTCTGGAAGCGGTAGAAGCTTTGGCGGCCATGCTGGGCCTTGTTCTTCTCGGCGAACTCCTGGGCGGCCTTGGCGCTGGCGAAGGCCAGGAGCCTGGCGTTCATCACCACCATCATCCTCTCCCCCCAGTAGAAGGTGGCCTGGCGGGCGGGGATGAGGCGCACCGTCTCCTGGGGCTTTGCGGGGTCGTAAGCCCCCCGGTCGGTGACATAGAAGGTGGTCCCCTCCCCGTCCCTAAGCCCATGCACCCAGGCGTAGTTCACCATGCAGGCCAGGCTCTCGAAGTGCAGGGCCTCCACCACCTGCTTGGGGTTGTGGGGGGCAGGCCGGGGCTCCGAAAAGGCGATCTGGCTGTAGGTCTGCTCAAAGAAACCCTTGGGGAAGGTGCGGCCCCGCCACTGGCCTTCAGGGGTCTTGATGGGCATGCCGCAGAAGGCGCACGTGCCCTCATCCCAGGGGATGGGCTTGGCGGCAACCCGCATCCCCCCAGCAGGAGCCGGGCTTTCCCCACCATGCCCCATGTGCTGGGCCAGAACCGGCCCCGCCACCACCAGTCCACCCAAAGCCTTGAGCACCTCACGCCGATTCCTCATAGAGCACCTCCATTAGCCAGGGGAGGCGTTCTCCCCTTGGGCCCAAGACCTGTTCCGGGGAGCCTTCCTCCAGAACCTGCCCCCCTTTAAGGAGAAGGAGGCGGCCTGCCCTCCTCGCCTCCTCCACGTGGTGCAAGGCGATGAGCACCGCCCCCTCCCCTTTGGCCTCCACCCAGGCCCAAAACCGCTCCCGGCCCTTGGGGTCCAAGGCGGCAGTGGGCTCGTCCAGAAGCCAGATGGGAGGGTTGCCCATGAGGCTTGCCGCCAGGGCCAGGCGCTGGCGCTGGCCTCCGGAAAGTTCCCCCACCCGCTTTTCCAGAAAGGCCCCCAGGCCCATGCGCTCCACCGCCTCCTCCAAGGCTTCTTGCCCTAGCCCCTTTACCCCTCTTGCCCCCTGCAAAAGTTCCCAGGCCCGCAGGTGGGGGAAAAGCCTGGGGGTCTGGGGGAGGTAGGCCCTAAGGGGCAAGGCCTTGGGGTCCTTGGGGGCATGGCCGAAGAGGCTTGCCCTTCCCCCATCGGGCCGAAGCCGGCCAGCCAGGATGGCCAAAAGGGTGCTCTTGCCCGCCCCATTGGGGCCCAAAAGCCCCACCACCCCTCCTGGCACCCTAAGGCCCACCCCCCGAAGCCTCCCCACCTTGGTTAGCCCCTCCGCCACCACCATAGAATCCCTCCCACAACTCCCAGGAACGCCCAGAGGCTTAGGGAAAGGTCCCGGTCCAAAGGAGCCGCCTGGGGATCGGCCAAGGCGATGAGCCTAACCCCCGGCACCTGGGCCTCCGCGGCCTCCCAGAGGATGACCCCAGGAGAAAGGGCGAAAAGGGAAAGCTCGGGCTGCCGGGCAAGGAGAAGGGCGAAGCTCCCCGTGGGCAGATGGGGAAGGGGAAGGCCAGAGGCCCGGTCGTACCGGTTCCCCACCACCTGGGCCTTGGCCAAGGGGTCGTCCACCAAGAGGTCATAGAGGTTGCCCCCAAAAGCGTTCCCCTCCACCTGGGCCGAGTTTTCCCCCCTTTCCCGGGTGAGGCGCAAGGCGGTGCCGTTTTCCTGGAAGCGGTTTCCCGCCACCCGCACCTGGACGGCGTCCATCAGGACCAGGCCCAGGGTGTTTTCCGCAAAGAGGTTGTCCAGGACCTGGGTTCCTCGCTCGTCCTGCAGCAAAAGCCCATAACCCACGGGGCTTTTGTGCCCGTAAAGCCGGTTTTCCCCCACCCGGTTTTCCGCCCCGTGCATCACGGCATTGCCGATGCCGTTGCCCCAGGAATGGTTGCCCTGGATTTCCACCCCCCAGGAGAACATCACGTGAAAGCCATAGCGGCCGTTATTCTCCAGAAGGTTCTCCCTGATCCTCATCCCTGGGCTGTACTCCACATAGACCCCGTCCATGAAACCCCAAAGATGGCTTCCCTCCACCAGGGCCTGCGGGCTGGAGTAGACCAAAACCCCGGGGGATTGGCCCAGGCCCCGGGCCTTAAGCCGCCGGAGGGTAGCCCCTGGGGAATCCTCCACCCGCACCGCGGCGGGGGCTTCTTCCACCGCCACATCCTCCAGTAGGCACCCCTCGCACCCCCGCAGGTAGATGGCGGCGTCGGGCTCAAAAAAATCCTCCTCGGATCCTGCCCCCACCACCGTTAGCCCCCGCACCCGTATCCCTGGGGCCAGGAGGCTTAGGGTGTGGCCCCCCTTCCCCCGGAGCACCGCCCCTTTTCCCTCCACCACCAGGTTTGGGGTGGTAAGGACCAAGGGGCCCTCCACCTCCCCCTTTAGGCGGAGTACCGGGGCCGCCCAGGCGGAGAGGAGGGAGCACGCCAAAAGGGGAGGAAGAAACGCCCGCATTCTCCCCCAGGGTAAGAGGGGGGAAGGGGACATTTGTACTTCACTTGCCGGGTTCCTTTCCTCCCCACCGCCTGGTACCCTAAGGGCGTGAGGCCTATCTCCTTTCTGTCATATCCTTTCCTCCTGTTTCGTTCTCTAAGCCCCAAGGAGATGACGCCTACCGAAGGCCCTTTCCGGGGCCCCCACCCTGGCGCACGCCAGGGTGGGGTGGTATCCCGGGGTTTTCCCAGAGGTTTAGCCCTAGGGCTAAGCCTGCTCCTGGGCGGGGCCGCCTGGGCCCAGGCCCTGGCCACCCCCGGCTGGGTGCGCCTGGTACCCCCGGTGGTCAAGGACACCGCCGCTTACCTGACCCTGGAGAACCGGGGGAAGGCCCCTTTGCGCCTGGTGGGGGCGGAAACGGAGGTGGCCGAGCGGGTTTCCATCCACAAAGACCATCGGGAGCACCGGGGGGGGCAGGTGGTTTTGGGCATGCGCCCCCTCCCCTACCTGGACATTCCGGGAGGGGGCAAGGTGGAGTTCCGCCCGGGGAAGTACCACCTTATGCTGGAAGGGCTTAAGCGCCCCCTGAGGGCAGGGGAAAAGGTGACCCTGGTCCTGAAGTTCCAAGACGGTAGCAGGCTTAAGGTGATCCTGCCGGTGGAGATGCGATGAGAGGAAGACTCGCCTTGCCCGTCCTGCTGGTCCTGGCCCTGGTAGGGGTGGCCTATCTCCTCTTGCCCAAGGGCACCCATAGCTTCTACGGCACCCGGCTTTTGAACCCCAAGCCCGTGGACTTTGCCCTCGAGGGGCCCCAAGGCCCGGTGCGGCTTTCCGATTTCAAGGACAAGCTGGTCCTCATCTTTTTCGGCTACGTCCACTGCCCCGATGTCTGCCCCACCACCATGCTGGCCCTGAAGCGGGCCTATGAACGGCTTTCCCCTAAAGAGCAAGAGAGGGTGCAGGTGCTCTTCATCAGCGTGGACCCGGAGCGGGACACCCCAGAGGTATCCGACCAGTACGCCAAAGCCTTTAATCCGAGCTTCCTGGGCCTTACGGGAAGCCCAGAAACCATCCAGGAGGTGGCCCGCACCTTTGGGGTCTACTACCAAAAGACCCAGTACCGGGGCCCAGGGGAGTACCTGGTGGACCACACCGCCACCACCTTTGTGGTAAAAGGGGGCCAGCTGGTCCTTCTCTTCAGCCCGGACAAGGTGGAGGAAACGGAGAAGGTAGTGGGGGACCTCAAAGCCTTGTTGTAAACTATCCCCATGGATTTCCTCAAGGATTTGCTGCAAAGGATTTCCGAGAAGGCCCGTTCGGCCACCAGCGAAGTGGAAAAGCGCTTAGAGGAGCTTCGGGAAAAGCTGGACCAGGACAAGGACGGCAAGCCCGACCTGGTGGAAAAGGCCCTTCAGGAAGCTCAGAAGGCCCTCGAGGAGGCCAAGGCCCGCCTGGCCGAGCTGGACCAGGACAAGGACGGCATCCCCGATAAGCTGAAGGAGCTTTCGGAGAAAGCGGCCCAGGCCGCCGAAGCCGCCAAGGCCAAGGCGGAGGAAGCCGCCCGCCTCCTTAAGGAACGTCTGGGCAAGGGGGATTCCCCCTCCTAACCCCCAGGAAGGGATTAGCCTAAGGCCACGTCCAGGGCCATCATGAGGGCGAAGCCCGTCATCACCCCAAAGGTGGAGATGTCCCCGTTGCCCTCCGCCTGGCTTTCCGGAATCACCTCCTCCACGATCACGAACACCATGGCCCCTGCCGCCAGGGCCATGAGGTAGGGCAGTAGGTAAAGCATCTGCGTGACCAAAAGGGCTCCCAGCAAGGCCCCAAGGGGCTCCACGATGGCGGAAAGCTGGCCGTAGAACCAGGCCTTTGCCGCCGGGATACCTGCCCGCCTTAGGGGCCAGGCCACCGCCAACCCCTCCGGCAGGTTTTGCAGGCCGATGCCCACCGCTAAGGCGATGGCCCCACCCAAGGTGGCGGCTCCCGTAGGGTCCAACCCTGCGGCTCCAAAGGCCACCCCCACCGCCAGGCCCTCGGGGAAGTTGTGGAGGGTGATGGCCAGGATCAGGAGGGTGGTGCGCCGCCACAGGGTGCGAATCCCCTCCTCCTGCGCCCCTGGCCCCAGGTGCACATGGGGAAGGAAGCGGTCCAGGAGGCGCAACAAAGCCCCACCCAGAAGGAAACCCACCACCGCAGGCACCCAGGGAACCATCCCCTGAGCCTCAGCCATCTCCATGCCCGGAAGGAGAAGGGAAAAGACGCTGGCCGCCAGCATCACGCCAGCGGCGAAACCCAGCATCCCATCCAGAAGCTTGCGGCTGGGCTCCTGCGCCAGGAACACGCTGGCGGCCCCCACCGCGGTGAGCCCCCAGGTAAAGAGCCCTCCCAAGAGGGCGTAGAGGAAGACCGGGGTTTCCATGGCCCCAGTTTAGGCTTACCTAAAATCCCAGGCAAGCCCGGCTTGGGGTATCCTGAGGTAAGGTATGCTGGATAAGCTTGCGCGCCTAGAAGAGGAATACCGGGAGCTGGAAGCGCTCCTCGCCGACCCTGAGGTCCTGAAGGACCAGAAGCGCTACCAGGCCCTCTCCCGGCGGTATGCGGAGATGGGGGAGGTGATCGCCCTCATCCGGGAGTACCGGAAGGTGCTGGAGGACCTGGAGGGGGTGGAAGGCCTCCTCGAGGACCCCGAGCTGAGGGAGGTGGCCAAGGCGGAGAAGGAGGCCCTCCTTGCCCGCAAGGCGGAGTTGGAAGGGGAACTGGAGCGGCATCTCTTGCCCAAAGACCCCCTGGACGAGCGGGACGCCATCGTGGAGATCCGCGCCGGCACCGGGGGCGAGGAGGCCGCCCTTTTCGCCCGGGACCTTTTGCAGATGTACCTGCGCTTCGCCGAGGAGATGGGGTTTGAAACGGAGATCCTGGACTCCCATCCCACGGACCTGGGAGGCTTCTCCAAGGTGGTCTTCGAGGTGCGGGGGCCCGGGGCTTACGGCACCTTCAAGTACGAAAGCGGGGTCCACCGGGTGCAACGGGTCCCGGCCACGGAAACCCAGGGGCGGATCCACACCTCCACGGCCACGGTGGCGGTGTTGCCCAAGGCGGAGGAGTCCGACTTCCAGCTCAACATGGAGGAGATCCGCATTGACGTGATGCGGGCCTCGGGGCCTGGGGGCCAGGGGGTAAACACCACGGACAGCGCCGTGCGGGTGGTGCACCTCCCCACGGGGATCATGGTCACCTGCCAGGACTCCCGCAGCCAGATCAAGAACCGGGAAAAGGCCCTGATGATCCTGCGAAGCCGCCTCCTGGAGATGAAGCGGGCGGAGGAGGCGGAGAAGCTCCGAAAGACCCGCCTGGCCCAGATCGGCACCGGGGAGCGCTCGGAGAAGATCCGCACCTACAACTTCCCCCAGTCCCGGGTCACGGACCACCGCATTGGCTTCACCACCCACGACCTCGAGGGCATCCTCTCGGGGCACCTTCAGCCCCTGCTGGACGCCCTCAAACGGGCCGACCAGGAACGGCAGCTGGAGGCCTTGACGGAAGCGTGATGCGCCGCGAGATCCTGGTGGTGGCGGCCATCCTGTTGGACCGCCAGGGGCGGGTTCTCCTGGTGGGGAACGACTGGGGCCGGCGGGGCATGGTGCGCTACACCCTCCCCGGGGGCACCGTGGAGCCTGGGGAAACGGTTCTCGAGGCCCTGGTGCGGGAGGTGCGGGAGGAGACCGGTCTGAAGGTGAAGGCCATTGAGCACCTGGCCTACGCCATCCAGGTGGAGGACCGGCGCAAGAACGAACGCACCCTGGCCATGGCCTTCAGGGCCAGCTACGAGGGGCTTTTGAACCCCAGGGATCCCGACGGCCACATCGTGGAAGCCCGCTTCTTCACCCCGGAAGAGGTGGCGGTGAAGCTTTCCGGCCACCGCCCCTTGCTGGAACCCCTTTTGGACTATCTGGGAGGAGAGCGGGGACGGTTTTATGCCTACACCGGCTGGGGCCAGCCCGGGGTAAGGGTCTAGGGCCCCAGTTTTCTCTTGAGGTAGGCGGCAAGCTCCTCTATGGCCTTCCTCAGGGCCCGTTGTTCTTCTACAAGGGCCTCGAGGGGGTCCTTTGTTCCCTCCGCGGAAAGGGTCTTGAAAAGGAGGGTGGGGTTGCCGCATTTAGGGCAGGAGATCCCCGCCGGGCGGACAGACGGGGCATAAAAGATGCGGGTACGGCACCGGGGGCAAAGGAGGTACTTGGCCCCAGAGGCTTCCCCTTTGCGCACCGCCTCCTCCAGCTCCAGGGCTTCCTCCCGGGGGAAGCCCAGGAAAAAATCCTCTCCCGCCTGCACCAGACCCACCTCCTCCCGGGTGGGCTTTAGCTCCCCCTGTCCCCCCTCGGGGGTTTCCCAGGTAAACCCGTTCCAGCGGAAGTGGCGAAGGTGCGTTTTCCCCTGGAGATCCTCTATCTCCACGATGAGCTGGAGGCTAGGATCCTTAGGGTAGTAGTAAAAGCGCACCGCCTGCACCCCGGAAAGGCTCTTGGTGCGGGGCAGGGTGTAGGCCAGAGGACCTTCCCCCTTGGCCGGGTAGCCCACCAGCCGCTCAAGGTCATAGAGGGTAAGGCCGGGGCGCTCCATGTCCCCAAAGAGAAGGCTTTCCACATAGCGAAAAGCCGTGGCAAGATCGGGGCCTTGTCCCTGACCAGGGCTGGGGTCCATGGGATCAGTCTACCCTGGTAGACCCTCTCCCGGGTAGACCCCCTTGGCATAATGGGGTCATGTCCCTGCTCTTTTCCCCTTTGGAGCTTCGCGGGCTACGGCTCAAAAACCGCCTGGCCATGTCCCCCATGTGCCAGTACTCCGCCACCTCGGAGGGAGAGGTGACCGACTGGCACCTGCTCCACTACCCCACCCGGGCCCTTGGGGGCGTGAGCCTCATCCTGGTGGAGGCCACCGCCGTGGAGCCTTTGGGCCGCATCAGCCCCCATGACCTGGGCATCTGGTCGGAGGAGCACCTTCCAGGCCTAAAAGAGCTTGCCCGGAGGATCCGGGAGGCGGGAGCGGTGCCCGGAATCCAGCTGGCCCATGCCGGGCGCAAGGCGGGAACCGCCCGCCCCTGGGAAGGGGGAAAGCCCCTGGGCTGGCGGGTGGTGGGGCCAAGCCCCATCCCCTTTGACGAGGGCTACCCGGTACCCGAACCCCTGGACGAGGCGGGGATGGAGCGCATCCTCCAGGCCTTCGTGGAGGGAGCCAGGCGGGCTCTAAGGGCAGGCTTCCAGGTGATTGAGCTCCACATGGCCCACGGGTATTTGCTTTCCTCCTTCCTCTCCCCCCTTGCCAACCAGCGCACCGACGCCTATGGGGGTAGCCTGGAAAACCGCATGCGCTTTCCCCTTCGGGTGGCCCAGGCGGTGCGGGAGGTGGTGCCAAGGGAACTTCCCCTTTTCGTGCGGGTATCCGCCACGGACTGGGGGGAAGGAGGATGGGGCCTTCAGGACACCCTGGCCTTCGCCGGGAGGCTTAAGGAGGTGGGGGTGGACCTCTTGGACTGCTCCTCGGGCGGGGTGGTGCCCAAGGTGCGGATTCCCCTGGCCCCGGGCTTCCAGGTGCCCTTCGCCGACGCCGTGCGCAAGAAGGTGGGCCTGAAGACGGGGGCTGTGGGCCTCATCACCACCCCCGAGCAAGCGGAAACCCTCCTGCAGGCGGGAAGCGCCGACTTGGTGCTCCTGGGCAGGGTTCTCCTCAGAGACCCCTACTTCCCCCTAAAGGCCGCCAAGGCCCTAGGGGTGGCCCCGGAGGTCCCACCCCAGTATCAAAGGGGGTTTTAGGGAAGGGAAAGGGTGGGGTGACGAAAGAGCCAGCGCACCTCCCGCCCTAGGGTTTCGGCAAAGCGAGGGCTCCATTGGGGTAGGGCTTGCCATTCCGCCAAGGTGTAGACTAGGGCCTCCGTGGGCACAGGAAGCTCCTCCAAGGGAAGGCCTAAGGAGCGTTGCCAGGGGGGAAGGGAGGAGGATTCCACAAGCAGAAGCAAGTCCAGGTCGCTTCCCACCCCGTGGTCGCCCCGGGCGTAGGACCCGAAGTAGCCCAGGGCCAGAAGGCCAGGGATAGGGTGGCGGGCCAACCAGGCCTGAAGGGCCCCTTCCACCTCCTCCCGGCTAGGCCATCTGAGCACGGCAGAATTCAAGGATTTCGCGGGCATAGCGCACCGCCTCCTGGCTTTGCAAGGGGCCATAGTGCTCCGCAGAAGGCCCTTCGGGAAAAGCATCGGGGTAGCGGGTAGGGATATAGAGCCCATCCAGGTAGCGGCCCTTCTCCACCAGGTCTTGGGGCACCTCCAGGGGGAGCTCCTTAAGAAGCCGGGCCACCACGTGCCCCCAAGCCTCCTGGCCCAAGTGAAGGTGGAGGGCTTTCACCGCCTTCTCCGCGGCCTGCTGGGCGGCAAAGCAGGCCCACTCGTGCCGGCCTGCCTTCCGGGCAATCTGAGCCATCTCCAGGTCCTTTTCCGCCTGGAGAAGCCAGTCCCCTGCCCGGTTCACCCCCTCAGTTTACCGCTAGACTGAAGGCCATGAAAGCCATACGGGTACACCAGGTGGGCGGGCCGGAGGTCCTGACCCTCGAGGACCTCCCCCTCCCCGAGCCGGGCCCAGGGGAAGTTCTGGTCAGGCTTCTCGCCATCGGGGTCAACTACATTGACACCTACAAGCGCCGGGGCCTTTACCCCATGCCCCTTCCCTTCACCTTGGGGGAGGAGGGGGCCGGGGTGGTGGAGAAGGTGGGGGAAGGGGTGGTGGGGGTGCGCCCCGGGGATAGGGTGGCCTTCGCCAACGTGCAAGGCGCCTATGCCCAGTACCAGGTGGTGCCGGCGGAAAGGCTGGTGCCCGTGCCCGAAGGGCTTGACCCCAAGCTGGCGGCGGCGGGCCTGCTTCAGGGGATGACCGCCCACTACCTCCTCCGAAGCACCTACCCCGTGCAGGCAGGGGATCAGGTGCTGGTGCACGCAGGGGCCGGAGGGGTGGGGCTCCTTCTCATCCAGTGGGCCAAGCACTTAGGGGCCACGGTCTACGCCACCGCCAGCACGGAGGAGAAGCGGGCCCTTTGCCTGCAGGCGGGGGCCGACTACGCCCTCCCCTACGAGGGTTTTGCCCAGGCGGTGAAGGCCCTTTCCGGGGGTGGGGTGGATGTGGTCTACGACGGGGTGGGGCAAAGTACCTTTGAGGGGAGCCTCGAGGCCCTGAGGCCTCGGGGCTTTTTGGTCCTCTTCGGCCAGTCCTCGGGGCCCGTGCCCCCCATGGACCCCCAGGTGCTGAACCGGAAGGGAAGCCTCTACCTCACCCGCCCCACCCTCCACCACTACACCGCCACCCGCAAGGAGCTCCTCTTGCGGGCGGGGGAGGTGTTCCAGGCCCTGCGGGAAGGGTGGCTACGGGTGCGGATTGGGGCTGAGTTCCCCCTGGAAAAGGCCCGGGAAGCCCACGAGGCCCTGGAGGGGCGAAAGACCACGGGAAAGGTCCTCCTAATCCCCTAGGTACTGGGCCTTCCAGGCCCTAAGCCCCCCCTCTGGCAGGTAGGCCCCCCGCACGGTGCAGGCCAGGGCGGAAAGGGCGATGGCGCCCTCCAGGATGGCCCTGAGGTCCTCCCGGGAGAGGCGGGCGAGGCTTCCCTTCCCATAGCCCTTCTGGAGGAGAAGGGCAAGAAGCCCCGCGGTAAAGCTATCCCCCGCCCCCACGGTGTCCTTTACCCTCACCGCCTTCCCGGGGAGGCGCACTTCCTCCTCCCCAAGGAAGGCCACCGCTCCTTCCTCCCCCAGGGTGAGAACCCTTAAGGGTGGGTCCAGGGCCTTCACCGCCCCCACGGGGTCCTGGGGGAAAAGAAGCCTTGCGTCCTCTAGGGAAAGCTTCAAGAGGTCCACCCGGGCCAGGTAGGCTTCCATCCGCTTTCGCTCCTTGGGGGTAGGGGGATGGCGGAGGTTGGGGTCATAGGAGAGGAGGGCCCCTTCCCTCTCCGCCTCTTCCAAAAGAAGCCTTAGGCCCTCCTCCGTGCGGTCCTCGAGGGCAAAGAGGGAGCCGAAATGGAAGGCCTTGGCCCCCTTTAGGCTCCCTGGCCCTGGATGGTAGGGCTTCTGGAAGGGGCGGTGAAAGCTATAGCTGGCGTTCCCCTCCCTATCCAGCCGCACCAGGGCCAAGGGCATGGGGGCCGGATGGCGGAAAAGCCTTAGCCCTAGGCCCCGCCTTCGCATCTCCTCCTCGGCCCAGGCGGAAACCCAGTCCTCCCCCACCTCGGAAAGGAAGCGCACGGGAAAACCCAGGCGGGCTAGGGTGGTGGCGGTGTTCAGCACCGAGCCCCCTAAAACCCCAGAGAAGCGCAAGGGGTCCTGGCCTTCCAACACCAGGTCCACCAGCACCTCCCCAGCTAGGGCCAGCATGGCTCCATTATGCCTGTCACCTCCTTTACATTCCCCAGGGATGCGGGTGGTATAATCCTCCAGAACCTGGGCAGCGGTGCGTGACCTTCTTAGCCATGGGTGCCTTCCCTTTGGCCCAAAAGGAGGTAAAGGATGCTCGGTGGATACGCCCATAAGCTCGCCCGCATTAACCTCTCTAGCGGCCAGGTGGAGTACTTTGCCCCCGATCCCAAGGACCTGGAGATGTACGTGGGGGGCCGGGGCCTGGGGGTCAAGTACGTGTTTGAAAACGGCCCCAAGGTGGATCCTTTGGGTCCCGACAACCTCCTTTGCATCATGAATGGCCCCCTCTCCGGCACCCGGGCCAAGATGTCGGGGCGGCTGGCCGTGGTCACCAAAAGCCCCCTCACGGGTACCGTGACGGACAGCCACATGGGGGGATGGACGGCGGCCAAGCTTAAGTGGGCGGGGTTTGACGGGCTCCTCATCAAGGGGGCCTCGGAAAAACCCGTCTACCTTTTGGTCAAGGACGGGGAGGTTACCCTCCACGACGCCTCCGACCTCTGGGGCAAGACCACCCACGAGACCCACCGCATCCTAAGGGAACGGCACGGGGAGGACGCCGACGTGATGGCCATCGGCCCCGCCGGGGAAAACCTGGTGCGCTTCGCCAACTGGATCAACAACGACGAGCGGGCCGCAGGCCGGGGCGGCACCGGGGCGGTGGCCGGAAGTAAGAAGCTAAAGGCCATCGTGGTGGTGGGCAAGCAGGAGAAGATGCCCCAGCCCAAGGACCCCGAGCTCTGGCGGGAGGCGGACCAGCAGGCCTCCGCCACCATCAACGACCCCAAGAACGTGACCGCCCCCAAGAAGGGGGGGCTCTCACTCTTTGGCACCAACGTGCTCATGAACATCACCAACGTGATGGGAGCCCTTCCCACCTATAATGGCCAGCACACCTGCATTGAAGGGGTAGAGACCATCTCCGGGGAGTACATCCGCGAGCACCGCCTCATCAAGGACAACACCTGCCACGCCTGCCCCGTGGCCTGCAAGAAGATGGTGGAGGTGCACCTCAACGGCAAGGCCATCCGCTTTGAGTCCTACGAGTACGAGTCCGCCTGGGCCTTGGGAGCCCATGTGGGCAGCACCGACACCGATTGGACCGGCTACGCCATCTACCTTTGCAACGCCTACGGCATGGACACCATCGAAACCGGAAACGCCATCGCCGTCCTCATGGAGGCCACGGAGAAGGGCTACTACCAGGGGCCCGATGGGATCCGCTTTGGCGACAAGGAGGGCGAGAGCCGCACCATCGAGGCCATCGCCCACCGCCGGGGGGTAGGGGACAGCCTGGCGGAGGGGCCGGCGCGCTTTGCCAAGGCCCTCGGCCACCCCGAGCTTTCCCTCGAGGTCAAGGGCCAGTCCATCCCCGCCTACGATCCCCGGGGCCTCAAGGGCATGGGCATCGCCTACGCCACCTCCAACCGGGGGGCCTGCCACCTCCGGGCCTACACCCCCGCCTCGGAGATCCTGGGCGTGCCCTACAAGACCGACCCCCTGGCCTGGGAGGGGAAGGGCAAGCTCACCAAGCTCCTCCAGGACCTCTCCGCCTTCACCGACTCCTTGGACCTTTGCAAGTTCAGCCAGTTCGCCGAGGGCCTCGAGGAGTACGCCAAGCAGCTTTCCGCCTACTGGGGCCGGCCCGTGACCCCCGAGGAGATCCTCCTCATCGGGGAGCGCATCTACAACCTGGAGCGCTACTACAACAACCTGGCGGGCCATGGGGAAGGCTCCGACTACCTGCCCGAGCGCTTCCTGAAAGAGCCCTCCGACTGCGCGGGTTCCAAGGGCCAGCTTACGGAGCTGGAGCTGATGTTGCAGGAATACTACCAGGAGCGGGGTTGGGAGAAGGGGATGGTACCCCCCGCCAAGCTCCAGGCCCTAGGCATCCTCTCCGCCGCCGCCGACGACTAGGGAAACCCCCCAGGGGGACCCGGGCCCTCACCCACGGGTCCCCCTTTACACTTTGGTTATGCCTAAGGTAAACCTCTACGCCACCTTCCGGGACCTGGTGGGCCAGGGCCAGGTCCAGGTGGAGGGAAGAACGGTTGGGGAGGTTTTGCAAGCCCTGATCCAGGCCTATCCCGCCCTGAGGGAGGAGCTCTTTGAAGGGGAGGAGCTGGCCGAGCGGGTTTCCGTATTCCTGGAGGGGCGGGATGTGCGCTACCTAAATGGGCTTGCCACCCCCCTGGCGGAGGAGGCCACCTTGGACCTCTTCCCCCCGGTGGCGGGTGGCGCCTTTGCCCAGCGCTTTGGGGCCCTGCCCCCCTGGCTTTTGGAAAGGTACCTCCTGGAGTGGGGGGGAAGGAAGCTGGAGGAAGGGGTCTACGCCCTCTCCGGGGCCACCGTGCGCTTCGCCGAGGCGGAACCCCTAAGGGTGGGAAGCCTCTCCATCAGCCAGCTTGGGGTGGAGGTGGAGGGCGAGGAAGCCGAGGCCTGGTTCCAAAGGATCCAGATGGCGGCGGCCCGAGGCGGAGGCTAAGGAAGGAGCCGCCCCTGCAAAAAGGCCTGGCTCCTCGGGTCCTTTGGGCTTTGGAAAAACTGGCCCACGGGGGCTTCCTCCACCACCTGGCCCTGGAAGAGAAAGACCACCCTATGGGCAAGCCGGCGCACCTGGAAGAGGTCGTGGGTGGCCAGGACCAC
Organism: Thermus caldifontis; assembly: GCF_003336745.1. Classification (NCBI taxonomy): domain Bacteria; kingdom Thermotogati; phylum Deinococcota; class Deinococci; order Thermales; family Thermaceae; genus Thermus; species Thermus caldifontis. Next base: position 83,969 of record NZ_QGMX01000003.1, read on the forward strand.
CCCCCGGCCTCCCTTGGCCGTTTCCTCCAGCAAGGCCTCCACCTTCAGGGTGTTGGCGGGGTCCAGGCTGGCGGTGGGCTCATCCAGGAGCAAGACCGCAGGCTCCACCAAAAGCGTTCTGGCCAGGGCCAGGCGCACCGCCTCCCCCCCGGATAGGAGATGGGCGGGCTGCCGGGCCTTGGCCCCTAAACCAATCCGTTCCAAAAGCAGGGCGGCCTGGGCCAGGGCCCGGCGCCGAGGGACCCCATGGAGCAACAGGCCGAAGGCGGCGTTTTCCAAGACGCTACGCCGAAGAAGGGGTGGGGTCTGGGGGAGGTAGGCCCGGAACCCTCCTTCCACCCGGCCCTCCTCCGGGGGAAGGAGGCCCGCAAGGAGGCGCAAAAGGGTGGTCTTGCCGCTTCCCGAAGGTCCCAGAACCGCCAGGATCTCCCCGGGGTAAACCTGGAGATGGGGAACCTCGAGGCTAAACCCCCCGTAGCGGCGCACCAATCCTTGGGCCTTAAGGACAGGGCTCATTCCCGCTCCAAAACCACCAGAAGGGCCGTGACCAAAAGGGCCACCCCCAGGAGGACAAAGCCTAAGGCCAAGGCGCTTTCCAGCTCCCCTTTGCGGGTTTCCACCACGATGGCCGTGGTGAGGACCCGGGTGTGGTGGCGGATATCCCCGCCCACCAAGGTGGCCGCCCCCACCTCGCTAATGGCCCCGCCAAACCCCGCCGCCAAGGCGGCGGCCAGGGTGCGGCGACTTTCCCAGAACAGGGTGGGAAGCACCTGGTTCTCCTTGCCCCCCAGGCTCCGCACCAGAAGCCGCACCTCCTCCACCCGGCCCCTGGCCCCCGAAAGCACGAAGGCGGCGATGAGGGGAAAGGCCAAGACCGCCTCTGCCAGCACCATGGCATAGGGGGTGTAGAGAAAGCCCAAGGAACCCAAGGGCCCAGAGCGGGAAAGGAGAAGATAAAAGAAAAGCCCCACCACCACGGAAGGGAGGGCCAGGCCAGCGTAGAGGAGAACCCGCCCGAAAATCCCTCCACCCCCCCTTAAGGCCAGCCAAAGCCCCAAGGGCACGGCGGGAAGGGCCGCCAAAAGGGTGGCAAGCCCCGCCACCCAGAGGCTCCGCAAGGAGATCTCCCAAAGCTCAGCGGCCTCCACCCCTGGGGATGATACACCGCCCCCTTAAGGCCTTAAAGAGCTGCGCCCCCTCCACCCGCAGGCCCTCCACCAACCGGGCCGCCTCCTCCGTGGCCAGGAAGCGGCGAAGGGCTTCCGCCTCCTCGGCCTTGGCCCCTCGAGGCACCACGTAGTACGTGTACCGATTCAAAAGAAGGGGGTCATCCCGCCGATAAAGGGCCACGAGACCCCGCCTCCGGCCCACGGTGAGGTAGGTGGCCCAGTCGGAAAGGGTATAGGCCCCCTTTTCCGCCGCCAGAACCAGGGTCTGGCCCATACCCGCCCCCGACTCCAGGTACCAGCTCCCCTTGGGGGTGAGGCCTGCCTTCTGCCAAAGCTCCCGCTCCTTCAAATGGGTGCCTGAGCGATCCCCCCGGGAGACAAAGGGAGCCTGGACCCGGGCGATCCGCCGCAGGGCCTCCCGGATATCCCCTGCCTCCTGGACCCGGGCGGGGTCCCCCTTGGGCCCCACCAGCAGGTAGCGGTTTTGGGCCAGGCAAAGGGGCCGGGCGAGGATGCCCCGTCCTAGGGCCTCCCCCTCGAGGCTTGGGGCATGGACCAAGACCGCATCCACATCCCCGCGCTCCGCCAACAGGAGGGCCTGCCCTGTACCCACGGCCAGGACCTCCACCCGCACCCCCGTGGTCCTCCCGAAGGCGGGCAAAAGCCGGTCCAAAAGCCCCGAGTCGTAGACGCTGGTGGTGGTGGCAAGCCTAAGCCCCAGACCCGGGCTCAAGGCCCAGACCGCCAGGAGAACCACCCCCTGGATGAGGCGCATGGGAAGAGTTTAGCCTGAAGGCGTGGAAGCCTTGAAGGAGGCCTGGCGCCTTTTCCAGGAGGGCCGTTTCTTTGAGGCCCACGAGGTCTTGGAGGAAGCCTGGCAGAGGGCGCAAGGGGAAAGGCGGCGGTTTCTGGGGGGGCTCATCCTCCTGGCCGCCGCCCTGCACCAGGCCCAGGCCGGGCGGGGGGGCCTGAGGAACCTGCGGAAGGCGGAAGGGAAACTAAAGGGCCTCCCCTCCCCCTATCTCGGCCTGGACTGGCAGCCCCTCTTGGAGGAGGCCCGGCGTAGACTTGGGGCGTGAAGGCTTGGGTCTACGTCTACCGCGGCCAAGAGGTGGAAAACCGGCACCGCATCTCCTTGGCTATCCACGGCCAGGAAGGCCTTTTGGCTTATGCGGGAAACCCCGGCTTATGGAGCTATATGCGCTCCTCGGCCAAACCCTTCCAGGCCCTGGCCCTCTTCCTCACGGGGGCAGTGGAGCGGTTTGGCCTCACGGAGGAGGAAGTGGCCTTGGCCACCGCCAGCCACGACGGCACCCCCCGGCATGTGGAGGTGGCCTCGAGGTTCCTGGCCAAGCTGGGCCTGGGCCCGGAGGCCCTGGTGTGCGGGGTGCACCCTCCCTTTTCCAAGGAGGCCCGGAAGGCCCTGGAGGTGGCCGGGCAGAGCCCCACCCCCCTTCACCACAACTGCTCGGGGAAACATGCAGGCATGCTGGCCGCCAGCTTAGCCCTAGGCGCAAGCCCCGAGGGCTACGAGAACCCCGCCCACCCGGTCCAGGTCCTTAACCAAAGAACCCTGAGGGAGCTTTCCGGGGTCGAGCCCCGTTTGGCCACGGACGGCTGTAGCGTGCCCACCTTTGCCCTGCCCCTTTCCCGGGCCGCCCGGGCCTTTCTCCTTCTGGCCCAGCCAGAGGTGGCAAGGGAAGCTTACCAAAAGCCCCTGCGCCAGGTCCGGGCCGCCATGCGCCGCTACCCGGAGCTGGTGGCAGGACCAGGAAGCATCGACACCCTCCTCATGGAGCGCCTGCCGGTGGTGGCCAAGCGGGGAGCCGATGGCTACTACGGCCTAGCCCTTCTGGAAAGCCCCCGTGGGCCCTTGGGCGTGGCCTTGAAGGTGGAGGATGGCTCGGCGCAAGCCCGGGAGGTGGCGGTGGTGGCCCTTTTGCGCCTCCTGGGCCTGGACCCAGGCCCCACCCCCTGGGACCAGCCAGAGCTAAGGAACTACCGCGGGCTACAGGTAGGCCACCTCAAGGCCCAGCTGGACCTCACCTGGCTCTAGATCTATCCCGCCCTCAGGCCCAGGACCAGCCCGCCCACGAAGCTGGCCCCAAAGGGGAGGTTATAGGTGAGGGTTTTTAGGAGCCTATCCCAGAAGCTTTGCAGGCCGGGTTGCTGCAGCAGGGGCTCCACATCCCTTTGGATACGGGTCCAGTCCACCTGGATATACCCCGCCTGGGCCAGGAGCTGGACGGCGATGAAAAGGAGGCCCAAGGCAATGGCCAGGAACCGGCCCACCTTCTTCAGGGCATAGCCCACCGCATACCCGGCCAAACCGCCAAAGGTCATCTGACCCAGGTAAGGGCTTAGATCAGGTAGTTCCACGCCCTTCACCCTAGCGGATGCTAGGGGAAAGAAGCAACTACTTTAGGCCCAAAAGCGTGGCTTCCCCCTTCATGGCCTCGAGGACAAAGGCCATGTGCTCCTCCAGAGGAAGCCCCAGGTCCTCGGCCCCCTTGAGGATCTCCTCCCGGTTCACTCCCCTGGCGAAGGCCTTGTCCTTGAACTTCTTCTTGAGGCTTGGCAGCTCGAGGCCCAGGATGGAGCGGTCTGGCCGCACATAAACCGCGGCGGTGATGAGGCCGGTGAGCTCGTCTACAGCGAAGAGGGCCTTGGCCATCAGGGACTTGCGGGGAACCCCAGTGTAAGAGGCGTGGCCCAGGATGGCCTGCAAGACCTCCTCGGGGTAACCCAGGCGCCTCAGCTCCTCCACCCCCCGGTAGGGGTGCTCCTCAGGGTATTTCTCGTAGTCCATGTCGTGGAGGACTCCGGCCATGGCCCAAACCTCCTCGTCCTCCCCAAAGCGGCGGGCGTAGGCCCGCATGGCCACCTCCACCGCCCGCATGTGCCGCCTTAGGGACTCGCTTTCCGTCCAGGCCTCCATGAGGGCTAGGGCTTCCGCAAAGCTCGGCATGCCCTAAAGTATAGCCATGCGCCTAGGCTACGGGGAGGATAGCCACCGCCTTGTGGAGGGCAAGCCCCTCTACCTCTGCGGCCTCTTGATCCCAAGCCCCCACGGGGCCCTGGCCCATTCCGATGGGGATGCTCCCTTACACGCCCTCACCGACGCCTTGCTTTCCGCCTTTGGCCTTGGGGATATCGGCCTCCTTTTCCCCGACACCGACCCCCGCTGGCAAGGGGCAAGGAGCGAGGTTTTCCTACAAGAAGCCCTCCGCCAGGTGGGGGAAAGGGGGGGAAAGCTGATCCAGGTAAGCCTGGCCATCGTCCTGGACCAGCCCAAGCTTTCCCCCCACCGCAAGGCCCTCCAGGAGAATCTTTCCAGGCTTCTAGGCCTCCCTTTGGACGGCATCGGCCTTACCTTCAAGACCTCAGAAGGACTTGCCCCCAAGCATATCCAAGCCCGGGCGGTGGTGCTTTTAGAGGGCTAGGCCTACCTCAGCTTGGCCAGCTCTTGCTGGGCCCTTTCTTGGTCGTAGCGGTCGGCGGCGGTTTTGGCGGGAAGGGAGAGGGCGGTTTCCAGCTGTTTTCTCGCCTCCTCCTTCTTGCCCCAGGCCGCAAGGACCTTGGCGTACTCCACCCGGTGGATGATCATGTCGGGCTCCAGCGCTATGGCCTTTTGCATGAGGGGCTCCACCCTCGAGCCATCCGCCCCCTGGGTGGCCGCCACCAACCAGCCCTTCTGCACCAGCTCAAAGTGCCACAGGGCCAAGGCCACCATGGCCCCGGCGTGGTCGGGTTTGAGCTTCAGGGTTTTCTCCAGATCGCCTTTGATCCTAGGGGCCAGGCCCTCCGCCAGGGCCTCGAGGATCCCCTTGAACTGGGAAAGCCGCCCTAAGGCCCGGGCCCGCTCAAAGTAACCCTCGGGAAACTCGGGAGCCTTGGCGATGGCCTGGGAGGCGGCCTTCTCCGCCTTCTCAAACCAGGGGCGCTTCTCCTCGGGCTTGGCCTGGTAAAGGGCGTAGAAGCTGGCTCCCTTGGCGGCTAAGGCCAGGGCCTCGGGGGTGCCCTGCTTCAGGCCAAGCTCATAGGCCTCTTGAAACCGCCCCGCATCCAGCAAGGCCGCCACCTGCGGCGCCTGGGCCAGGCCCAAGGCCAGGGCCGCCACCAAAAGAAAGGGTATCCAGTGTTTCACGGGTCTCACCCGCTGGGATTATACCGGGTCTAAAGCCTGCCCGGCGTAAACTGGAAGGCATGAGGCTTATCCTGGGATTGTTGCTCCTGGGCCTCCCCGCATGGGCCCAGGGAGCCGAGGATTATTTCACCCGTTGCCAGCGGCTTTTCCAACAAGGAGCCCTGGAAAGCGCCCAGGCCACCTGCGAACTGGCCCTTAAAAGCGACCCCGAACACCGGCCAAGCCTCCTTCTCCTCACCCGCATCCATCTGGAAAGGGGGGACCTGGGGCAGGCGGAAAGCTACCTGGGGCAACTGGGCGACGAACCGGAGGCCCGGCTCCTTCGCGCCCGGATCCTCCTGCAAAAAGGCCAGGCCGCGGAGGTCCTCAAGCTTTCCCTGCCTCCAGGACCCGAGGCCAACCTGCTAAAGGCCCAGGCCCTAAAGGCCCTTCGCCGGTACGAGGAGGCCTTGGGGTTCGCCCAAAACCTACCCCCTACCCCCGAAGCCCGGCTATTCCTGGCCCAGCTCTACCTGGCCCTGGGGCATCCCCAGGAGGGTCTAAAGGTCCTGGGCCCTACCCTGGGGGAAAGGCTGGAAAGGGGCCGCCTCCTCTTCCTTTCGGGCAAACCCCAGGAGGCCATCCCCCTTTTGGAGGGGCTTCTCCCCGAGCTTTCCGCCCAGCCCCGGATGCAAAGCGAGGCCCTTTCCCTCCTGGTCCTGGCCTACCTGGGGCAGGGGCAGCTTGCCCAGGGGCAGGCGGCCTTGAAGCAGCTTTCCACCCTGGAAAACCTCCCCGCCCGCCTCCTGGCCAGGGCCTGGCCGTGGCTTCTCGTCTTCTTGCTCTTTTTGCTCCTGGTCCTCCTGGGGGAAAGCCGCATCGAACCCCTGCGCACCCTCGAGGTGGTGGAGGACCCCTTGCCGGGGCCGGGAAGCCTTTACCTCACCCTCCTGGGTAGCCTCCTCCTCTCCCTTTTGTTGGCCGCCTTGCTGGGAAAGGCCCTGTTCGCCAACGCCCTAGCCCTTTTCACCCCCTACCAGAAGGACCTCCTCCTCCCCAACCTTTACCTCATCTATGGTCTTCTCCTCTTCGCCAGCCTTTTGCTGGTAAGGGGGTTCCGCAAGCGCCTCCCTAACCTGCTCGGTTCCTGGTCCACCTGGATTGAAGGGTTCTGGGTGGGGCCGGCTTTGGTCCTTCTCCTCTTCCTCTACGGCTGGGTCAGGGAAGCCCTGGGGCTTGGCACCCTGCCCCTAAACCTCCTGGCCTTCCTGGGCCTGGCCCTCATGGAGCCCTTTTTCCGAGGCCTCGTTCCCCTGGTCCTCAAGGAGCGGTATAAGGACCTCCACCCCTATCTGGCAGCCCTTCTCTTCGCCCTGGCCGTGCCCGGGCCCACCTTCCTCCTCCTTCTCCTGGGGGCTGGGCTCCTTTGGGCTAAGGAGCGGGCGGAGGGCACCTTGGGGCTGGCCCTGGGCTGGGTGGTGGCGGGGGTGATCCTGGCCCTCTTCCCCGCCTCCTGGCTTCGGGCCTTCTAAGGCCACCCCGGCTTTGCCGGGTTGGGAATCCCTCAAGAACATGCGTCCCGTCTTCTTCCTTTCCGATTTTGGCCTCGAGGACCCCTACGTGGGGGTGGTGAGGGCGGTTCTCTGGGAAAGGGCCCCTGGGGTACCCGTCCTGGACCTGGCCCACGCCCTACCCCCTCAGGACCTGCGCCGGGCCGCCTATGCCCTCGTTGAAGCCCTCCCTTACCTGCCGGAAGGGGCGGTGGTCCTGGCGGTGGTGGACCCCGGGGTGGGCACCAGGAGGCGGGCCATCGCCGCTTTGGGAAGACGCCTTTACGTGGGGCCCGACAACGGCCTTTTCACCCTGGCCTGGCTCCTGGACCCACCCATCCGAGCCCATGAGATCGCCCGCATCTCCCCTCCAAGCCCCAAGGGCATCCTCCCCCTGCCAGGCTGGGCCCCGGGGGGCCACACCTTCCACGGCCGCGACCTCTTCGCCCCCGCTGCGGCCCACCTGGCCCTGGGGCTGGCTCTGGAAGGGCTCGGACCGGAGGTGCCCGTACGGGACCTGGTGCGCCTCCCCCTCTCCCTTACCCCAGGACCCCAAGGGGAGGTCCTCACCTTTGACCGCTTTGGCAACGCCATCACCACCCTCCTCGAGGCCCCCCTAGGGGGGTTTGTGGAGGTGGCGGGGAAGAGGATCCCCATCCGCAAGACCTTTGCCGACGTGGAAAAAGGCGAGGCCGTGGCCTACCTGGGAAGCGCCGGGCTTTTGGAGATCGGCATCCACCAAGGGAGCGCCAAGGAAGGCCTTAGGCTAAGGGAGGGGATGCCCGTGGTCATAGCTCCTCCACCCAGCGCCCCACCTCCTCCAGAAGGTCCAAGGCGGTGAAGTCCAGGCTCACCGGGGTGATGGAGATGTACCCCCGCCGCACCGCATGGAGATCCGTGCCCTCCTCCTCTTCCCCCACCGGGGTGCCGGCGATCCAGTAATAGGGCTTCCCCTCGGGGTCCAGGCGCTCCACCACCGTGTCCTCCCAGTGGTGGGTGGAAAGCCGGGTAACCCTTATACCCTTGGGCATTCCCGCCGGGAAGTTCACGTTGAGAAGTACCCCCTTGGGAAGCCCCTTCTTTGCCACCATACGAGCGATGCGCACCGCCCATTTGGCCGCCAGGCTGAAATCCAACTCCTCGCCAGAGGTATCCAGGCTGAAGGCGATGGAGGGAATGCCCAAGGACGTACCCTCCAAGGCGGCGGCCACCGTGCCCGAATGGGTGAGGTCCAAGCCCAGGTTCACCCCGATGTTGATGCCGGAGACCAAAAGGTCCGGCCGGCCCAGAAGGTGCACCCCCAGTACCACGCAGTCGGCGGGGGTGCCGTCCACCCGGTAGGCGGGAATCTCCCCGAAACCGGCGCTGGCGGTGTGTTTGAAGCGCAAAGGGCGCCTTACGGTGATGCCATGGCCCACCGCGGACTGCTCCACATCGGGGGCCACCACATACACCTCGCCCAGCTCCCGCATGGCCAGGCCCAAGGCCTTGATTCCGGGAGAGAAGATGCCGTCGTCGTTGGAAACCAGGATGCGCATACCCCAAGCGTGACGACTCCCCGCTCTAAAGAGCGGGGCTTCTCGGGGACAAGTTTAAACCTGCCCCCAAAGGCTCCGTCCAAGCCCTGGCTAAGATGTTTATAGCTGCCGCTACGTCCCGGTGAAGAGGTGTTCCGCAAAAAGAACAGGTAAACTCCCTTACCCACAAAGGCCTCTTCTCCCGGTACCCACATATGGGGCAATCTTGGCTCGTGTGTCTGGGGTCTACCCCCAGGACGCGCCTACCAGCTTCCGCCGCTTTGTGGGCGAGGATTCGGAGAAACTGGGCCCATCCCGCATCCTGTACGCCCTTGGCGATGCGAGAACGGGCAAGCCCATGGATGTTCAGGTCTTCGTGGACAATGGTGCCATAACGGTTTACGAGCTTCCTGGCAAGTTTGTGGTGGAAGTCTTTGCGCTGGTTGGCGATTTTTTGGTGCAGTTTGGCAAGCTGTCTTTTGGCCTTTTTGTAGCGGTGGCTACCCCTTTTCTTTCGGGAGAGCTTCCTCTGTGCATCCGCAAGTTTAGCCTGGGTCCTCTGGTAGTGCCTGGGAGCTTCTACCATCTCCCCGTCGGAGGTGACGAGAAAGTGAGGGTTGGTACCTAGGTCTATCCCAATGGCCTCATGGCTTTCGGGTAGGGGTTTGGGCTCCACCTCACAGACAAAGACGATGTACCAGTGGTCCCCTTCCCTTTTGACCGTGGCCGTCTTTATCTTGCCTTCCAGGGGTCGGTGAAGCTTTATCTTCACCGAGCCGATGCCATAAATGTAAACCCGTTTACTGTCCTTCTGGAGTTTGACTCCGGTTACTCCGGCCTGGGGGAAGGTGAAGGAGTCGTAGCGTCCCTTCCCCTTGAAGCGGGGGTAGCCGGCTTTCCCTCCCTTTGCCTTTACCCTGCGGAAGAATCCCTGGAAGGCTTTGTCTACCCGTTCAATGACGTTCTGGAGGACCTGGGAGTGGACGCCCTTGTACTCCGGCAGCTCGGCCCGTATCTGGGGCAAATAGCGTTTCTGCTGGTAGAAGCCCACCGTCTTGCCTGCCTTCTTGTAGGCCTCTCTACGTTCCTGAAGTGCAGCGTTGTAGAGCTGTCGGGACAGGGAGAGGGTGCGCTCCAGGTCCCGAGCCTGGGGCTTGGTGGGGTAGAGGCGGTACTTGAAGGCCTTTCGGATCACCGTACCTCCATCCCATGGTAGCACGTCTGCCGCCTTGGAGCCCCTGCTCCAAATGAACCTCGGGCGGACGTGGGGGGCTAAGCTCCCTCCGGTCGCATGTAGCCTCGCTGACCCATGTATCCCCGGTTTGCAAACCGGGGGATTGTAACCCCCCACATCCCCCTTTTCTCTAAGGCAAAAAGGCCCCCGAAGGGGCCTTCTGCACAGGGGGATCTGCTAGAGGCGGCGGACCTTCTTGGCCTGGGGGCCCTTGCCGCCCCGGCCGGGCTCCACCTCAAACTCCACCCGGTCCCCTTCGTTCAGGCTGCGGAAACCCTCAGCCTCAATGGCCGTAAAGTGCACAAACACATCCGGACCCTCTTCCTGTTGGATGAACCCGTAGCCCTTTTCCGCGTTGAACCACTTAACCGTACCCTTCTTCATGCTTCTCCTTCATCCCTCAAACCCATCTGGTTTTCCAGGGACTCCTTACTATCCCACGGCCAGGTCAAAAAGTCAAGCCCCAAAACCGCAAGGGGCCTTGGGGCTTCCCAAAGGGGCTTAGTGGGAATGTCCGTCCGCGTGCACGTGGCCGTGGAGGATCTCCTCGGGGGTGGCCTCCCGTACCTTCACCACCTCCACCTCAAAGTCCAGGTCCTTGCCCGCCAAGGGGTGGTTGAAGTCGATGGTCACCTCCTCCCCCTGGACCTCCACCACGGTAAGGGGCATGGGGTTCCCCTCCATGTCCTGGGCGTAGAACTGGGCCCCAGGCACCACCTCCGCATCCTCGGGGAAGGCGGAAAGGGGCACCACCTGGACCCCCTCAGGGTCGCGGGGGCCATAGGCCTTCTCTGCGGGCACGTGGGCCTGGAAGCTCTCCCCTTCCATGCGGCCTTCCAGTTCCTCCTCGAGGCCCCGGATCAGGTTGCCGTGCCCATGCAAATAGGAAAGCTCCCCCTGGTCCAGCACCTCCCCCTCCACCTGGAGGGTGTAACGGATGGTCACTACCTTGTCCTGTTCAACCTTCATGGTCACCCTTTCGCAAGCCGAGCTTGCTCCTTCTAGCCTAGCAGACCTCTTTCCCCCAGGAAAGATGCCCGGCTCTTTTCCTGTACCCAAGGGGCCTTTCCCCTCCTTGCCAAAGGCTATAGTGGGGGTATGCGGGTGGAAGCCATCATCGGCAAGACTCCCACGGTGCGCCTTTTCAAGGTGGTGGAGCCGGAAATGGCCGAAGTCTGGGTGAAGCTGGAAGGCCTCAACCCCGGGGGGTCCATCAAGGACCGCCCCGCCTGGTACATGATCCGGGATGCCGAGGAAAAGGGTCTCCTCCGCCCCGGCTCGGGCCAGGTCATCGTGGAGCCCACCAGCGGGAACACGGGGATCGGCCTGGCCATGATCGCCGCAAGCCGCGGCTACCGCCTGATCCTCACCATGCCCGCCCAGATGTCCGAGGAAAGGAAGCGGGTCCTCAAGGCCTTTGGAGCGGAGCTGGTCCTCACCGACCCCAGCCGCAGGATGCTGGCCGCCCGGGAGGAGGCCTTGCGCCTTAAGGAGGAGCTTGGGGCCTTCATGCCCGACCAGTTCGCCAACCCCGCCAACGTGCGCGCCCACTACGAGACCACAGGGCCCGAGCTTTTTGCGGCCCTGGAGGGGCGCATCGACGCCTTCGTCTACGGTTCGGGCACCGGGGGGACCATCACCGGGGTGGGGCGGTACTTGAAGGAAAGGCTCCCCGGGGTGAAGGTGATCGCCGTGGAGCCCGCCCGCTCCAACGTCCTCTCCGGGGGAAAGATGGGACAGCACCAGTTCCAGGGCATGGGGCCCGGCTTCATCCCGGAAAACCTGGACCTTTCCCTTCTGGATGGGGTCATCCAGGTCTGGGAAGAGGATGCCTTTCCCCTGGCCCGGCGCTTGGCCAAGGAGGAGGGGCTTTTTTTGGGGATGAGCTCCGGGGGAATCCTGTGGGCGGCCCTAAAGGTGGCCCGGGAACTGGGCCCCGGGAAGAGGGTGGCCTGCATCAGCCCCGATGGCGGCTGGAAGTACCTTTCCACCCCCCTCTACGCCGAACCCTAGCGCCGCACCACCTGGGCGTCCTTGGGGTAGCGCTTGAGGTCCTGGGGGCGCAAGGCGGCTTTCTTGAACTCCGCCACCCTAAGGTCGGCCAGAACCTTTCCCGCCTCGTCGCGGAACACGAAGCGCACGGGCCTAGGATCGACCTTCAGGATGTAAAGCTCCAAGGTGGCGAAGCCCTGGCCCTCCTGGGCCTGGCCCACAAGTTTCCAGGCCATGCCCTCCGGCAGGCGCTCCTCCCCCACAAGGCGCAGGCTCACCCCCTGGGAAAGGGCCTTCAGGTCCCCCAGGCCTTGAGGGCTAAACCCCAAGCCCTGCACCTGGGCCTTCCCCTTGGGGCTGATGACGAGCTGGTTGGTGAGGTAGAGGTAGTTCCAGACCTCTTTTTCCGTAATCACGGTGAAGTTGCCCTCCAAGGAGCCGGGCTTTTGAAACTCTATGCGGAAAAGGTTCTCCTTGGGGATGGCCAGGACCCGGGCTTTAAGCTCCTCCTGCCCCCCGGGTCCTTGGATCTGGCCCTGCACCATCGCCTGCCAGGGTTCTTGCAGGTTCTTCTCCACCCGGTCCAGGATCTCGCCCACGGGCTGGGCCAAGGCCGTCGCCAGCACCAACAGGATTCCCCAGGACATCGCCTTCATGGCCACCTCCAGGCATACCGGACCCAGGCGTAAGGGGCTTGCCTGTACCCTCCTTCCAAGCCCAGGTCCCCAAGCCACACCCCGAGGCTACCCGCAAAGGGATAGGAAAGGGTGAGGAAAAGGCTAGCCTCCCCTAAGTAAAGCCCTGCCTCCAGGCGGTTTAGCCCCCCCAGGCGCAAGGAGAGGTCCAGGACCTCCATCCCTTCCCCCACCTCCCCCTTCCAGCCCAAAAACAGGTAGGGAAGGCGGGAAAAACCCGCCCCCAAGGTGTAGGTGGCCCCCTCCCTCAGGGCGTAGCTCACCTCGGCCCGGAAGTGCTCGCCCCCTTCCCAAAGAAACCCCACCACCTCCTTGGGCACCAGCCGGTAGCGCAAGGAGAGCCGGCCAAACACCCCCTCCTCGGGAAACAGGGGGAAAAGCCCCTTCGGGCGGTAGCCGAGCCGCGCCGCCAGGGCCAAGGGGCCGGCGCCCCCTTCGGCAAAGGCCATTCCCCCAAGCCCCCCCACTCCCGCCTCGGCTTGCAGGCCGTAGGCCAGGTACCCCAAGGGCCCCAGGGCCAGGCTGGAGGAGAGCCCCAAAGCCCCCCGGCTTTCCTGCCCCACCTGGAGCCTTGCGTAAACCTCCCCCGGCTCCAAGGTGAAGCCCACCTCGAGGGTAGAGGCCAAGGCCCCCGGGGCTCCATAGACCCCGGCCTCGAGGCGCCCCTGGGCCAGGGCCAGGCCCAGAAAAAGCATCCCTGCCCACCACCCCCTCATGCCACCACCTGCCTTTGGAAACGTGCGGAGGCCAGGAGGAGAACCAGGGCGGAGAAGAGGAAAAGGGCCAAAAGGTGGGGCCACAGCACGCCAAACCCCACCCCCTTCAGCATCACCCCCCGCAGAACCTCTATGAGGTAGCGGGCGGGCACCAGGTAGGAAAGCAGCTGCAAGAAGCGGGGCATGCCCTCCATTGGGAAACGCACGCACATACGACCAGGGCAACCCTACTCCTTCTCCCCGCCCCGGTCAAGGACCGGTGTGGCATACTCAATCCTAGGAGGTAAAGCCATGACCCTTTTGGATCGCCTAAGCCGTCTCATTCGCGCCAACCTCAGCGACCTTCTCCGCCGGGCCGAGGACCCGGAGAAGATCATCAACCAGGCCCTGGAGGATATGAAGGGGGCCTTAAGGGAGGCCCGGGAGCAGGTGGCCGCCGCCATGGCCGAGGGCAAGCGCCTGGAACGGGAGGTGGAAAGCCACCTTAAGGAGGCTTCCCTTTGGGAGGAGAAGGCCAAGGAGGCCCTTAAGGCAGGCCGCGAGGACCTGGCCAAGGAGGCCCTTAGGCGCAGGAAAAGGGCCTTGGACCTGGCCGAGGGCTTTAAGCAGCAGGCGGAGGAGCAGAAGGCCCTTATGGATCGCCTCATGACCCAGCTCAAGGCCCTGGAGGCCAAGATCGACGAGGCCGAGGCCCGCAAGAAACTCTTCCTCGCCCGCAAGAAGGGGGTGGAGGCTGCTGAGGCGGTGCGGCGCATGGAGTCTAGGCTGGACCAGCACCCGGCCCTCGAGGCCTTTGAGGAAATGGAGGCCCGGATCCTCTCCATGGAGGACCGGCACGAGGCCCTAAAGGAGCTGGACGGCCAGGACCTGGACAAGGAGCTTGCCGCCCTCTCCGCCGACAAAGAGCTGGAGGAGGAGCTCCTCCGCCTGAAGCGGGAGCTGGGAGAAGCCTAACTTCAGGCTAGGAGTGTGGGCCGGCCCACGGGACTTAAGGGGTAAACTCCCTATCATGAGGCGGAGCCTTATGGCCCTTACCCTCCTCCTTTCCGCCTGCTTACCCCAGGCCACCCAGGCCCCCGAGGCCCGCCCCCTCCTGAGGGAAACCGGCTTTTACCCCGCCACCACGGGGCTGGAGTGGGTGTATGTACCCGAGGGGGAAGCCCTTTCCACCCCCCCCTACCGGGTGCGGGTGGAAGGCCCCGCCCTCTACGAGGGCCAGGAGGCCTTGCGCTACCGGAGCTACGGCCGGGGGGAGGATAGGGTCTACTACCGGCAGGTGGGGGCCTTTGGCGTGCGGCTTTTAGGCTTCCAGGACCCTTCCGCCCGGGTGGTCTTCACCCCGCCCATCCTGGAGTACCCGCCGGAAGCCCTCCTGAGCCCGGGCTACCGCTGGGGGGGTAAGGTGACGGTGCGGGTGGAACTCCTCACCCCTGGGGGGCGGGAGCCCTTGGCCCAAGGCGGCCTGGGCTACTCCATGGAGGTGCTGGAGGAGCGGGAGGTGCGCCTGCCGGCGGGGGTCTTCCGGGTGTACCGGATCCGTCAGGTGTATCAGGATGAGCGCGGCCAGGATGCGCGGGAGGTCTGGTTCGTTCCCCGGGTGGGGGAGGTGCGCACCCGGGAAGGCCGCATCCTGGTGGAGAAGAACTTCTAGGGGGAAAGATGGTACTGGACAAGGTGAATAGCCCTTTGGACCTTAAGGGTCTGAGCCTCGAGGAGCTCCTGGAGCTGGCCGAGGAGATCCGTAGCGAGATCATCCGGGTCACGGCGCAAAACGGCGGCCACCTGGCGAGCTCCCTAGGGGCGGTGGAGCTCATCCTAGCCCTGCACCGGGTCTTCCAGTCCCCAAAGGACCGCATCCTCTTTGACGTGGGCCACCAAGCCTACGCCCACAAGCTCATCACCGGGCGCAAGGACCGCTTCCACACCCTAAGGCAGGAAGGGGGGCTTTCCGGTTTCACCAAGGTCTCCGAGTCGGAGCACGACGCCATCACCGCCGGCCACGCCAGCACCTCCTTGGCCCACGCCCTGGGCATGGCCATCGCCCGGGACCTCAAGGGGGAGGACCACCATGTGGTGGCGGTGATCGGGGACGGGGCCCTTACCGGGGGCATGGCCCTGGCCGCCCTCAACAAGATCGGGGAACTGGGCAAAAAGATGCTCATCATCCTGAACGACAACGAGATGAGCATCTCGGAGAACGTGGGGGCCCTCAACAAGTACTTCAAGGAGCTCCAGATAAGAAAGTGGGTCCAGGATGCCGAGAAGCTGGGCCGGAGCATCCTGGAACACATCTCCCCCAAGCTCTTCGGCCTGGTGGACCGGGCCAAGGAGGCGGCCAAGCTCATCCTTCACCAGGAAAACCCCTTCTACGCCTGGGGGATCCGCTACGTGGGCCCCGTGGATGGGCATGACTTGAAGGGCCTTATTCACATCCTGGAGCACCTCAAGGAGCTGGACGGCCCCACCCTCCTCCACGTGGTTACCCAGAAGGGCAAGGGGTACAAGGTGGCGGAGGCCGACCCCATCTACTGGCATGGGCCTTCCGGCTTTGACCCCAACCGGCCGGAGAAAGTCTCCAAGGGCTACACCTGGAGCCAGGCCTTTGGGGATGCGGTCACGGAGCTGGCCCACCTGGAACCCCGCCTTTTTGTCCTCACCCCCGCCATGCGGGAGGGCTCGGGGCTGGTGCGCTACTCCCAGGAGCACCCCGAGCGCTACCTGGACGTGGGCATCTGCGAGGACGTGGCGGTGACGGTGGCGGCGGGTATGGCCTTAAGGGGCCTAAAGCCCATCGTGGCCATCTACTCCACCTTCCTGCAGCGAGCCTACGACCAGGTGATCCACGACGTGGCCATAGAGGGCCTTCCCGTCATCTTCGCCATAGACCGGGCGGGGGTGGTGGGGGCGGATGGGGCCACCCACCACGGGGTCTTTGACATCGCCTACCTGCGCACCATCCCCAACCTGCAGATCGCTGCCCCCAAGGACGCTTTAGAGCTTCGGGCCATGCTGAAAAAGGCCCTGGAGATCGGGGGCCCAGTGGCCATCCGTTACCCCCGGGACAACGTGGAGCGGGTTCCCGAGGGCAGCTGGCCGGAGATCGCTTGGGGCCGGTGGGAGGTGCTCAAGGAGGGCACCGAGGTCTACATCCTGGCCTTTGGCAAGACCTTGAGGTACGCCCTCGAGGCCGCCCAAGACGACCCCAGGGTGGGGGTGGTGAACGCCCGCTTCCTCAAGCCCCTGGACCGGGAAAGGCTGAAGGAGCTCTCCCGTTACCGGCTCCTCACCGTGGAGGACCACCAGGGGATGGGGGGATTTGGGAGCGCGGTCCTCGAGGCCCTGAACGAGATGGGCTTAAAGCCCGAGGTGAAGGTCCTAGCCCTTCCCGACCGCTTCTTGGAGCATGGTTCCATCCCAAGCCTCCACCGCCAGGCGGGCATAGACGCCCGGGGCATCCGGGAAGCCTTGGCCGAGATGGGCATCCTTCCCATCCATGAGCGGGCCTGAGACCTTGCCCTTTGCCGCCAACCTCTATCGCCTTCCCGCAGAAGGGGGGTATTTCCTGGTGGATGCCGGGCTCCCTTGGGAGGCGGGAAGGCTTCTTAGACTTCTCCAGGAACCCCCTAGGCTCCTTTTCCTCACCCATCACCACCTGGACCATGCGGGCGGCGCCCGGGCCCTTTGGGAAAGGTTTGGCCTGCCCATCCTGGCCCATCCCCGGGAGTGGCCGTACCTCCTTAAGGAAAAGCCCAGGCCCCCCTTGCCCATCCCCTTCTTGGGCTCCTGGCTGGCCAACCTGGCCCCACCCCTTCCCCGGGAAGCCTTAAGGCCGGTGGAGGAAGGGGAGGAGATCCTGGGGTGGAGGGTGGTGGAGCTTCCCGGCCACACCCTAGGGCAGGTGGGGCTTTTCCGGGATGGCCTCCTCCTCGCCGGAGACGCCTTAAGGGGACACGGCCTTCCCCCCCGGTTCATCAACGAGGATCACGCCTTGGCCAAAAGGACCGTGCGCAAAATCCTGGACCTGGGGGCAGAAACCGTCTACCTGGGGCATGGGGGACCCCTATCCCGCAAGCAGGTGGAGGCTTTTGCCCTTAAACTGGGGGCATGAGAAAGCTCTTGGCCCTCTTTCTCCTAGGCCTTTCCGCCCTGGCCCAGGAGGTGGCGGTCTATCCCAGCTTTGCCGAGGTCAAGGAACCGGTAATCCTCCCCCCTTCCGCCTGGGCCTATCTGGCTGGGGAGAAGCTTTCCCGCATGGTCCCAGGGTCCCTGCGCCTCCTTGGGGTGGAGGAAACGGAGCGGGTCTACCAGGGCACCGCGGTCCTCTTCCGCTACCAAGGAGAGGGCCCCGCCACCTTGCGCTACCTCTACACCGGGCTTTCCGGGGAGGTCTTCTACACCTTGGAGGGGGCCACCCTCACCCTCTGGGCCCGGCTTAGGCTGGAGGGAGGGCCCCTGGAAGCCAGAAAGCTCACCCTGCTCGCCGGGGAAGCGCCCATCCTGGGCGTGGCCGAGGCCAAGGGTCTACCCATGCGGGCCCTGGCGGAGGCCCTTCCTTTAGGGGAAAGCCCTTTTGGCCTCTTCCGCTATGGGCTCCCACCCAGAAGGCTAGAACCTGGGACCACGGAGATCCCCGCCCTCAAGGCCCAGGTGAACCCCAGCCGGCTCCTCCGCTACCAAGGCCCCTTCCGCACGGACAGGTTTTTGGCCCTGGAACGGGGCTACCGCTTCCAAGCCCCCTTTCCCCTGGCGCCGGGGACCCTGGAGGTGGTGGAGGGAGGCTTCTTCCTGGGGCAGGCCCTGCTTCCCCCTACCCCTGAGGGGGAGGTGGCGGAGGTGTGGCTGGGACGGGACCTGGAGGGCCGGCTGGAACGGACGGTGAGCCTGCTGGGCCAAAGCGAAAGGGAAGCCACCTACCGGGTGGAAACCCGCTTCAAAAACCCCTACCCCTACCCCATCGCCCTCCTCCTCTCGGAAACCTTCCCCCAGCCCTTCCGCCTGGACTTCCCCGGGGCCAGCCTCCTTCCCCAGGGGTACCGCCTGGAACTGGCCTTGAAGCCCCAAGAAACCCGCACCCTCACCTACCGCCTCACCCTCCCCCGCTAGGGACATCTGCCCCTGACCTCAGGGAGCATCCTGGAAGGATGAAACCCGATCTGCACCGCTTCCCCCTCCTGGTGGCCTGGGAGATGACCCGGGCCTGCCTTCTCGCCTGCTTGCACTGCCGGGCCTCAGCGGTGCCCGACCCCTTGCCCGGGGAGCTCACCACCGAGGAGGGGCTAAGGCTTTTGCAGGAGCTTGCCACCTACACCCCGAGGCCCATCCTCCTGCCCACGGGGGGTGACCCTCTGGCCCGGCCCGACCTGTTTCTCCTCCTGGAGGAGGCCAGGCGCCTGGGCCTCAAGGTGGGCATCACCCCCGCCGTCACCCCCCGGCTCACCCGGGAGGTGGTGGCCCGCTTCAAGGAGCTTTCCGTCCACCAGATGGCCATCTCCCTGGACGGGGCCACACCGGAAAGCCACGATGGCTTCCGGGGCGTTCCCGGCACCTTTGCCCGGGCCCTTAAGGCCCTGGAATGGGCCCGGGAGGTGGGCCTCATGACCCAGGTGAACACCACCGTGACCCGGAGGACCAAGGGGGAACTCACCGGCATCGCCGAGATCCTGGCGGCAAAGGGGGTGGCTACCTGGGAGGTCTTCTTCCTGGTACCCGTGGGCCGGGGAGCGCTTCTAGAGCAACTTTCCCCCGAGGAATACGAGGAGGTGATGCACCTTCTTTACGACCTTTCCCGCCGCTACCCCTTCAAGGTGCGCACCACGGAAGGCCCCATGTTCCGCCGGGTGGCCCTGGAGCGCCGCAGGAAAGAGGGCGGTGAGGACGGGGCCTTGGTGGGGGAGGGCCGGGGGGTGCACCTCTCCGACGGCTTTGGTTTCGTTTTCGTTTCCTCCACGGGGGAGGTCTACCCCTCCGGTTTCCTGCCCCTTTCCGCTGGCAATGTGCGGGAGAAGCCCCTTCTGGAGATCTACCGGCATAGCCCCCTCTTCCTGGAGCTTCGCAACAAAGCCCTCCTTAAGGGCAAGTGCGGGGTCTGCGAGTACCGGGAGGTTTGCGGGGGAAGCCGGGCCCGGGCCTGGGCGGAAACCGGGGACCACCTGGCCGCTGACCCCCGGTGCGCCCACCTCCCCAAAGGCCTAGGACAAATGCCCCTGGCCTAAGGAAGGGAAGTTCCCTATCATGGAACCATGAGGCGCGGGCTTATTCTGTTGGCATTTTTGGGTTCCCTAGCCCTGGCGCAAAGCCCTGGGGCCAAGCTCTATTCCGCCAACTGCCAAAGCTGCCACCAGGCTAATGGGCAGGGGGTTCCCGGAGCCTTCCCTCCCCTCACCCATCTGGACAAGGTGGTCCAGGCTAAGGGGGGCCGGGAATACCTGATCCGGGTGGTCCTCTACGGCCTTCAAGGAAGCCTGACGGTGGAGGGAAAGACCTATAACGGGGTCATGCCTCCCTTCCGCCAGCTCAAGGACCAGGAGGTGGCCGATCTCCTGAACCACATCCTCACCACCTTCGCCAAGTCCAAGGCCAAGCCCATAAGCACCCAGGAGGTGAAGGCGCAAAGGGCCAAGGCCAGGTCCCCCCAGGAGGTCCTCAAGTCCCGTCCCCCGGTCAAGTAGACCGGCGTACTCCCTCCCCCCGGGGCCTTTAGGCCCCGGGAACCTTTTCCGTAGCCCCTGGCGGGGGATAATGGTCTTGCCGTGGAGCCTGGGTTCCACCTTCTCTACGCAAGGCGCCTGGCCTGGCGCCACCAGCTTCTCTTGGCCATTTCCTTGGCGCTACTGGGTTTCCTCCACCCCTTTTTCGCCCTGGCCTCCCCCCTGCCCTTTTTGCTTCCCGCCCGGCTTTGGGAAGGGCGGGCGCTGCGGGAAATCGCCCGGGCCAGCCTGGCCTATCCCACCGCCTTGGCCTACGGGGAGGAGCGGCTTTGGCAGGAGGCCCGCAAGGTGGAGATCCCTCCTCCCCCCTTCCCCTTGGGCCTTTTCGCCCTCTACCTGGTCCTCCTGGCCTTGGCCCTGGGCTCGTGGGCGGGGTTTTCCCCCAGGGAAGCCCGCCCCTTCTGGTCCCTTCTTGGGGCCGAGCGCCCCGCAACCCCCCAGGACCCCCCGGATTGGGGGAAGCCAGCCGAAGCACCGGGGCCATCCCCTGGGAAAACCACCCAAACCCCAGATTCCCCAGGAAGCACGCAGGGGACGGAAACCGGCCAGGGCCAACCTGCCCCAACCCCCCAAGAGGGCCAAGCCCCAGGGCCTAGCCCCCAGGAACCTTCCCCCACCCCGCCCAAGGCTTCCCCTCAGGCCCCAGGGGAGGGGGGAACCCCAGCGCCCGCGGAGGGGCAAGGGGGATCGAGGACCCGTCCGGGCCTTTCCGAGCAGGAACCGGAAAGACCCCAGGGGGCAGGCACCCCCACCCCAGGCACCTCGGGGCCTTCCCCAAAGGTGGAGGCGCCCGCCTCCCTACCCTTACCCAAACCCCAAGGGCCCGGGCAGGAGCTTCTTTGGCCTGGAGAGGAAGGGAAGGGCGAGGGCCTGCCCTCCCCCTGGCGGGCAGGGGTTCCCCCAGAGGAGGTGCGCCGCGGCGTGGAGGTCTACCTGGAACGCACCCCTCTTTCCCCCGAGGCCAAGGAGCTTTTACGGCGCTACTTTAGCGGGCCCTGACCTTTTCCAGGGCCTCGGCCACGCTCACAGGCCCCACCTCCAGCCGATCCGCCATGGGGAAAGCCCCCGTGGAACCCCCGTGGCCGAAGCGGGCCCCCACCCGCAGGTCCACATCCTTGAGAAGCTCCCGCATGAGCTCGTGCTTCCCCCCGCCCTCCATGGCGGCGTAGGGGTTTTCCCGGACCTCGAGGAGGCTCACCCCTCCCCCCTCCCCCACCTCATAGATGGCAAAGCGGGGCGCGTGCCCAAAAGGACCCGGATAAACCCTCCCATCATCGTTTTTGGCCAAGGCGACGGCGATGCGCATAGCCCAAGTATACACCCATGGGGTATTAGGGGGCTTCGGACCGCCGCCACTCCCCGCTCTTCCCCCCCGCCTTGTGCAGAAGCTGCACCCGGGAGATGACAAGCCCCTTGGAGGCCGCCTTCAGCATGTCGTAAACCGTGAGGGCCGCCACGGCGCAGGCGGTCAGGGCCTCCATCTCCACCCCGGTTTCCGCCTTGGTGCGCACCGTGGCCTCGATGCGCACCCTTTTGGCCTCCTTTTCCAGCTCCACCCGCACCTCCACCCCGGTGAGGGGCAAGGGGTGGCAGAGGGGGATGAGCTCCGAGGTTTTCTTGGCCCCCATGATGCCCGCCAGCTGGGCCACCATCAGGGGGTCCCCCTTCCCCACCCCACCCCCTTCCAAGGCGGCCAGGGCTTCTTCCGTGAGCCCCACATAGGCCTCGGCGGTGGCGGTGCGGAAGGTGGCCGCTTTCGCCGTCACGTCCACCATGTGGGGCTTCCCGTCCTTGAAGTGGGTCAGGTCCATACCCCCAGTCTAGGGCCTAGCCCCCAAAACCCATACCGCTCACAAAGCGCAGGATGGGCTCCCGCAGGAAGTAGACGAAGAGGAGGACCAGAAGCTGTAGCCCGATGAAGGGAATCCCCCCCAGGTAGATGTCCTCCGTCCTCACCTCCTTGGGGGCCACGTTCCGCAGGTAGAAAAGGGCGAAGCCAAAGGGCGGGGTGAGGAAGGAGGTCTGCAGGTTCACCCCCACCAAAAGGCCGAACCAGAGCTTGTCAATGTTCAAGGCCTCGGCCCCGATGGCCAAAAGGGGCAAGGCGATGAAGGCGATCTCAAAGAAGTCTATGAAGAAGCCCAGGAAGAAGACGAGAACCATCACGAAGAGGATGAAGCCCACCTCCCCACCCGGCAAGCCCGTGAGGAAGCCCTCCACCCAAAGGTCCCCATCCACCCCGCGGAAGACCAGGCTGAAGAGGGTGGAGCCGATGAGGATGAAGATGACGAAGGCGGTGAGCTTGGCCGTGCCCTCCATGGCCCCGTAGAGGACCTTAAAGGAAAGCCTCCTGTTCAAAGCCGCCAGGATCAAGGCCCCCACCACCCCCATGGCCCCGGCCTCCGTGGGGGTGGCCAGGCCGATGAGCACGGTGCCCAGCACCAAGAAGATCAGGACCAAGGGAGGCACCATGGAAAGGAGGGCCCTTTTGAGAAGGGGGTTTTTCCGGATCCAGGGAAGGAGCACCAGGGTCCAAACCCCTAAGGCCAATAGCACCTCCAGCCACTCCGCCCAGGCAGGCAAAAAGCGCCCCACGGCATAGGCCCCCACCCCCACGAGGAGATAGGAAAGCAAGGCGAAGGCCGCCTGGGCCTCCTTGCCGGCATCGGGCCGGGCCTCGAGGGGAAGGGCAGGGGCCCACGTGGGACGGAAAAGGGCCACATAGATCACGTAGAGAAAGTAAAGGCCCACGGTGAGCCCAGCGGGAATCAGGGCCGCCTTGTACATATCCCCCACGGAAACCCCAAGCTGGTCCGAAAGCACGATGAGGACCACGCTAGGGGGGATGATCTGGGCCAGGGTGGCCGAGCCCAGGATCACCCCGCTGGCCAGGCGGGGGTTATAGCCATACTTCAGCATGATGGGCAAGGAAATAAGGCCCATGGCCATCACGCTGGCGGCCACCACGCCCGTGGTGGCCGCCAGGATGGCCCCCACGAAGACCACGCTCAGGGCCAGCCCCCCCCTTAATGGCCCGAAGAGCTTCCCCATGGTGTCCAGGAGATCCTCGGCCAGGCCGCTTTTCTCCAGGATGATCCCCATGAAGGTGAAAAAGGGGATGGCCAAGAGGAGCTGGTTGGACATGATGCCGAAGATGCGGTCGGGCATGGCCTTAAGAAGGGGTGCGGGGAAGATGTCCAAGGCTATGCCCAAAAAGCCAAAGACGATGCCCACCGCCCCCAAGGAGAAGGCCACAGGGTAGCCGGAGAGCAAGAACACCACCAGGGCCAAAAACATCAGGGGAGGCATGAGGCTTTCCAGGTTCATTCCAGCACCTCCGGCTCCTCTTCCACGGGTTGCCAATGCCCTGTGAGGTAGGCGATGCGCTTGATGAGCTCAGAAATGCCCTGAAGGGCCAACAGGGCAAACCCCAAGGGCAGGGCCAGCTTAATGGGCCAGCGGGGGAGCCCGCCCACATCGGGGGACATCTCCTTGCCTAGAAAAGAGTTGATGGCCCAGGGCCAGGAGAGGTAGATGACCCCTACCGCCATGGGCAGAAGGAAGAGCACCGTCCCCACCACGTCAATCCAAGCCTGGGTGCGCTTGGAGAAGCGACCAAAGACAAGGTCAATGCGCACGTGGGCGTTATGCTTCAAGGCGTAGGCCCCGCCCAGGAGGAAGATGAGGCTGAACATGTACCACTGGGCCTCGAGGTAGGCGTTGGAACTGTAGTTGAACCCATAGCGCATGATGGCGTTGCCGGCGGACACCAAGGCCACCAAAAGCACCAACCACACGGTTACCCTTCCCACCGCCTCGGTAAGCGTATCTATGGCTCTAGAAAGACCCAGAAGAAAGCGCATTCCCAACCCCCTTGAAACCCGCCCCATCCTACCCAGGGCAACCGGGGATGTCAATGCGGGGTTGCGTCCAGGAGGGATTTTTCCCTGTGGCCCTTCCATTTCCAAGCCCTAGCGGGCCCGGCGGATAGGGGCCACCAAAAACGCCCCCAAGAGGAAGAAGGCCCCCGCCAGCAAAAAGAGCACCAGGTACCCCAGGCCCTCCTCGTGGGCATTGAGAAGGTCCAACGGCCGCCCGAAAGCCCCCGCCAACACCTGGGGCACCACGATGGAGGTCTGCCACAGGCCCATGTCGGTGGCGTGGGCCTCGGGGTCGCGAAGCACATCCGCCACCAAGGCCCAGTCCACCGCCAGGTAGACCCCATAGAAAAGGCCAAAGAAGAGGGAGAGGAAAAGCATGACCTCATAGCGGGGAAAAAGGAGGATGAAGGGCATCAAAAGGCCCAGGCCAACCCCCGAAAGGTAAATGAGGGGCTTGCGCCCGAGCCGGTCCGAGGCCCGGCCTGCGGGGACGCTGGCCAAAGCAGCCCCCAAGGAGATGAGGAGACCCAAAAGGGCCACCGCCTGGAAGGGCTCTTCCGTGAGGACCCGCCCCAAGGCTTGGAAGACCCGCACCACGTCGGCCAGAAAGTACTGCAGGTAGGTCTGGGCCAGGTAAAACCCCAGCATCACCAGGAAGCGGGTAAGGTAGACCAGCAGGAAGTCCCTATCCGTCCAGGGCCTCCTCATGGCAGCCCAAAAGGGCCTGGGGTTGGCCTTTAGGGGTTGGTCGGGGATGACCCGCATGCTCAAGCCCGCCCCCGCCAGGTTCAGGAGGGCCGCCAGGTACGCCTGAACGGCCAAGGGGAAAAGGAAGCCCACCGCACCCCCTAGGATCTGGCCGGAAACCTGCAACACCCCCATATACCCCGAGGCGGTGCCCCGTTCCCTTCGGGGGACCAGGTCGGGGATGAGGGCAGAGTAGGGCCCGGTGGCCAGGTCGTCCGCCACCTGCAAAAGCAGGTAGGCCAGGAGAAGCCAGAGGTAGCTGGGCGCATGGACCAAAAGGAGGAGGGCCAAGGCGGTGAGAAGGCTTCCCGAAAGGAGGAAGGGCTTCCTCCGCCCCAAGCGGTCCGAGAGGTAGCCCATGACGGGGGGGCCCAGGATGGCCATCACCGCCCCCAGGGCGAAGAGAAACCCCAGCCTCGAGGCCTTCTCCTCGGGAGGGGAAAGCTCCGCCACCTTGGCGGGCAGGATCACCAAAAGGACCAGGAACCACTTGAAACTGGTGGAAAACCAGTAGGCGGAAAGGGAAAGAAACCAACCAGGCCCGTGGCGCATGGGCCTCACCTTACCAGACCGTGGCCTCGGGAACCACCAGAAGGGGCAAGGAGCTCTGGCGGGAAAGCACCTCCACCATACGCCCAAGCCGGTGGCGCCAGGTGCTCTTGGCCTTGGACCCCAGCACCAGAAGATCGGCCACCCTAAAGGCGCTGAGGCTTGCGGGGCTTTCGTCCAGGCCCACGGCAATGCGTCGCACCTGGGTTAGGGCCTTGGGCAGAAGCAGCACGGGCGCCTCCCCCGCAGCCAACAGGCGCATGCTTCACCCCCTGGCCCCAATATAATCCTTGCGTGCTTTGGCTTCGCGACCGCACCCTGGACCTTTCCCGCCCCAGGATTATGGGCATCCTCAACCTCACCCCCGATTCCTTTTCCGATGGCGGCCTCTACCTGGACCCGGAAAGGGCCCTGGAAAGGGCCAAGACCCTGGTGGCCGAGGGAGCGGACCTTTTGGACCTGGGGGCCGAGTCCACCCGCCCCGGGGCGGAGCCCGTACCCCTGGAAGAGGAAAAAAGGCGGCTTCTTCCGGTTTTGGAAGCGGTCCTGGAGCTGGGGGTGCCGGTGAGCGTGGACACCCGCAAGCCCGAGGTGGCGGCGGAGGCCCTGAAACTGGGGGCGCACCTCCTCAACGACGTGACGGGCCTTCGGGATGAGCGCATGGTGGCCCTTTGCGCCCGGTATGGGGTGGCCGCGGTGGTCATGCACATGCCCGTGCCCGATCCCAAGGCCATGATGGCCCATGCCCGCTACGGGGACGTGGTGGCCGAGGTGAAGGCCTTCCTAAAAGCCCAGGCGGAAAAGGCCCTAAGGGCCGGGGTGCCCCAGGTGGTCCTGGACCCGGGCTTTGGCTTCGGAAAACTTTTGGAACACAACCTCGCCCTCCTCAAACACCTGGAGGAGATCGTGGCCCTGGGCCATCCTGTTTTGGTGGGGCTTTCCCGCAAGCGGAGCATCGGGGAGCTTACGGGGGTGGAGGAGCCCGCCAAACGGGTCTTTGGCTCCGTGGCCGCCCACCTCTTTGCCGCCACGAAGGGGGCCAGGATCCTTCGCGTCCACGACGTGGCCGCCCACCGGGAGGCCCTTGCGGTGTGGAACGCCCTTAGGGGGTAGACGTGGGGGAGATCGCCCTTTTGGGTCTGGAGTTCTACGGCCGCCACGGGGTGAGGCCCGAGGAAGGCCAGCTGGGAGCCAGGTTCGTGGTGGACCTCTGGCTCAAGGTGCCCTTTGAGGGCAGGGGGGACCGGCTGGAGGAAACCGTGGACTACGCCGCCGTCTACGCCCTGGTGGAGGAGGTGGTGCGCCACCGGCGGTTTTACCTGATCGAGGCCCTGGCGGACCACCTGGCGGAGGAGCTCTTAAAGGCTTTCCCCCGCCTCGAGGGGGTGAGGGTCCGGGTACACAAACCCCACGCCCCTATTCCTGGGGTCTTCCGCGACGTGTACGCGGAAACGGAAAAAGTGCGTTCCTGAGGATTCTTTTGTCCCTCATCTTGCGCTCATGGGAAAACCGTGATAGGATAGCCCCGCCCAAAAGGGCTACGTGGAGTGTGTATCCCTTCCCCCACTGCTCCATAGGAGCGGTGGGCTATAAACTTTCTCACCCATCTGGGCTAGACTAGAAGAGCCCGGCAAGGGGCGGGTTTATTATGGAAAGGGTAGCGATATTTATAGACGGCTCCAACCTGTACAAGGGGTTGGTGCAGCATCTGGGGGCGGATTATCGGCTCAACTTTGTGGAGTTTATAAGCCTTCTCACCGCTGGGCGCAGGCTCCTTCGCGCCTACTACTACAACGCCCCCCTTCCCCCGGAAGACCCCGCCGCCAAGGCCCACCAGAGCTTTCTCAACTACCTGAAGCGGGTGCCCTATGTGGCTGTGCGCCTAGGCCGCCTGGAGAGGCGGGCAGAGGGGTTCGTGGAAAAAGGGGTGGACATCCAGATCGCCATTGACATCCTTCGCCTGGCCTACGCCGACGCCTACGACGTGGCGGTTTTGGTCTCCGGAGATGGGGATTTCGCCGAGGTGGTCAGGGTAGTCCAGGACATGGGCAAGCAGGTGGAAAACACCACCTTCCACGCCCTTTCCTCCCACCGCCTGGCCCAGCAGGCAGACCGCTTTTACCCCTTAGACGGCTTCCCCTGGGAGCGGCTTAGGGCACAAAGCCTTCCCCAGGCCCCAGAAAGCGGCGAGTAAACCCGGGCTTCCAAGCAAGCCTAGAGGAGTTCCTCGGGCCGGAAGAAAAGGTCTATCTCCCTCTTGGCATCCTCCAGGCCTGCGGAACCGTGGATCACGTTCTCGTCAATGGTGGTGGCAAAGTCGCCACGGATGGTGCCCGGAAGGGCGTCCTTGGGGTGGGTGGCCCCCATCATCTTCCGCACCTCGGCCACCGCGTTCGGCCCCTCCAGCACCATGGCCACCACAGGACCCGAGGTGATGAAGCTCACCAAGCCGGGGAAGAAGGGCTTTGCCCGGTGCTCGGCGTAATGCCTTTCCGCAAGCTCTTGGGTGATCTGCAAAAGCTTAAGCCCCACGATGCGAAAGCCTTTCCGCTCAAAGCGGGCAAGGATCTCCCCCACCAAGCCCCTGCGCACGCCGTCGGGTTTCACCATGACAAAGGTCCGCTCCATACCCCTAGGAGTCTAACAGGTCTAGGGCCTTTTGAAGTAGCCCAGGAGGATGTAGACCACCACCACCACCCATAGGAGCACCAAAAGGGCGTCCCGCCAGTTCAAGCGCCCCCGGGGGCGCTCCGGTTCCAGGACCTGGGTGGGGAGTTCCTCGGGCTCCTCCCCCAGCTTGAGGCGCACCGGGGCACCCCCCGCCGCCTCCAGGGGCAGGGCATAAGGTCGACCCCCCTGGGGAAGCTCCTCGGGGATGCGCACCACTACGGCGCTCACGTTATCCGGCCCCCCCCATTCGTTGGCCAAGGCCACCAAGCGCTTGGCCGCCTCTTCGGGAGGAAAACTCTTTAGAACTTCTCCGAGGGTGCGGTCCTCCAAAACTCCCGAAAGGCCGTCGCTACACAACAAAAACACGTCCCCGGGTTCAAGCTTAAGCCCCATGAGGTCCACCCGGGCCTGGGGGAAAGAGCCTAGGGCATTGGTGATCACGTTGCGCCAGCGGTGGGTCTTGGCCTCCTCGGGCCTTAGGAGCCCCTGGCGCACCCTTTCCGCCACCCAGGAGTGGTCCTCGGTGAGGAGGGTGAGCTCCCCTTTCCTTAGGAGATAGGCCCTGGAATCCCCCACGTGGGCGATCAGGGCATAGGGCAAATCCAGGAGAAGGCAGGTGGCGGTGGTGCCCATGCCCCGGTTCTCAGGGCGTTGCGCCTCTTGATAAATGCGCTCGTTGGCCTTTTCCAAGGCTTGAAGCAGGGCCCTGGGGCTTGGGTCCGCATTGCAGAGGTTCTCCAGGATCATCTCCACGGCCAGCCTGGCCGCCACCTCCCCCGTGCGGTGCCCCCCCATCCCGTCCGCCACCACGAAGACCCCACCCCAAGGGGTGAGGGCGTGGCCCACGGCGTCCTCGTTCTTGGGACGCTTGAGGCCGGGATGGGTTTCCAGGGCGAAGGCCAGGCTGGACACAGGGGGATTTTACCGCCTTTCGCCTGTGGACAACAGGAGGCAAGCGCGCTATCCTAAAGAAAAAAGGAGGTAGCTATGACACGGCCATGGCCTCTCCTTGTGGGTGCGATCCTTGGCGTATTGGGAGCATGCGCTCCCAGGCTGGTGCTGGAACCAACCGTGCCCTTACCCCAGGTGGGAGTGCCCCAATGGGTGCTTCCGGGAAACCCCTTGCCTTTCGCTGACGACTTTGAATCCTATCCCCTTGGCGCAGTCCTGACCGTGGTAGCTCCAAACCGATATGGCCTGCTCGGGGGGAGGGACGCCCGATTCACCATCACCGAAGCGCTTAACCCCCAGAATGCCATAACTCGGGCCGTCCGCTTAGCCGGGTTTGGTGGAGCACTTCTTACTACAGGAGCAAGGGAGTGGACCGACTACCGGGTTCGATTTGAAGCAATGTCTCTTGGCGATTTCTATTGGCCGTCTGCCGGCCTCCTCCTTCGGGTGTTTGTGGACCCCACGGGAACCCGGGCCCTGGAGTTGCGCTTTGGCCATGACGGCGTAGAGCTCACCAAGGTTCTCGGGGAACAGCGCCAGGTGGTGGCAAAACGGCCCGAGCTGGCGGAGGCTGGAAGGCAGTTTGTCAAAGACAAGCACTGGCATCATTTTGAGCTCGTCGCCCGGAGCACAGGGGAGGTCCGGTTCAGCATGGACGGAGGGGAGATTCTCTCCTGGAAAGACCCCGACTTCCATCAAGGTGGGCTGGGCTTTGGGGTTCACGATCCGAACCTGGTGCTCTACCTGGACAACCTGGAGGTTACCCCCCTCGCCGAACCTCCCAAAGCCCCTTAGGCCTGTATAGGCTTGACGCATACCGCATACGGCTGTAACTTGAAGATAAGCCCGGGCCCAAAAGCCCGGCCTTTTGCTTTGGGTTGCTTGGCCCGGAGGGCCAACACATGGAGGGCGCCATGCGCTTTGAGAAAACCGCCCCCTACACCTACCGCATCCCCCGCCAGGGGAAGATGCGGGTGGATGCGGTCTTCTTCGCCTCGGAGGAGATTCTAAAGGACCTCGAGGGGGAAAACTACGCTTCCTTGCAACAGCTCATGAACGTGGCCACCCTGCCGGGGATCGTGGAGCCCGCCTTAGCCATGCCCGACATCCACTGGGGCTACGGCTTTCCCATCGGAGGGGTGGCGGCCTTTGACCCCGAGGATGGGGGGGTGGTGAGCCCGGGAGGGGTGGGATTTGATATCAACTGCCTGCCTGCTGGCACCCGTGTACTCTTTCATGACCGCTACACCCGCCCTATAGAGGAGGTGGCGAGGGAACAAGAACCCCTCCTCACCGTATGGCGGCTTGGGGAAAAACCCGAGGCAGGCAAAGCCTTCCTCCTCCTCTCCCGAGAAGCACAAACCCTGGTGCGCCTCCGCACCGAGGGAGGGTTCATCCTGGAGGCCACCCCCGATCATCCCGTCTACACCCCCTCGGGGATGCGCCCCATAGGCACCCTGAAAAATGGGGACCTAGTGGCCATCCACCCCTTCCAAGGCTTTCCCCACGAACCCCCACCGTCCCTCACCCTTCTCGACGAGGAAAGGGCCCAAGCCCTAGGCCGTGCCCTGGGATTTCCCCGGGCAGCAGACGTGTTGAAAACGAAGGGGCTCCTCCCCCTGCGGACAGACCACCCTCGCCTACCCGCTATCCTCCGCCTTTTGGGCTACGCCTTGGGGGATGGAACCCTTTACCGGTCCCAAGGCAGGGGGTACCTGGTGCTCTATGGGGATGAAGGAGGACTCCTGGAAGCCAAGGAGGACCTCAAGAGTCTGGGCTTCCAGGCTGGGGGCCCCTACGCTAGGGTACGAAACCACAGCTTCCGAGGACGGACCTTCACCTACCGAGAGGCTAGCCTTAAGGCTTCTTCCCGGGCTTTGTTCCTCCTTCTCCACGCCTTAGGCCTTCCCGAAGGCCCAAAGGCGCAAACCGCTTTTGCCTTACCTGATTGGCTCTTCTCCCTTCCCCCTTGGCATAAAGCCAACTTTCTAGCCGGACTGTTTGGAGCTGAGCTCTCCGCTCCGAGGTGGGTAAGCGGACATGGGTACAACCTCGCCTCTCCTGTGCTTTCCCAGTCCAAGCGGAAAAGCCTGCTGGAAAGTGGCCGAACCTTCATGGAAGCCCTGGCCCGCTTAATGGAAAGCTTGGGCCTGGAAGTCCAGTCCCTACGTGAGGAAGTGGATTGGGAGGAACCGGCTGATCCTTCCCACCGCTTCAAACTGATCCTCCGTAGTACACCCGAAAACCTGAGCCTTCTCTACGAGAGGGTGGGCTATGCGTACGCTCCCCAAAAGGCCTGGCTAGCCCAGGTTGCCGCTTTCTACCTGCGGCTAAAAAAGGCCCACTTAGAAGCTCGGGAAATCCAGGCCGAGGACGTCTTAGCCCTACGACAGGTAGGCCTAGGGCCAAAGGGTATTGCCGCCACCCTAGGCCTCCCTCGGCGCTTCGTGGAGCGTACCCTCTACGAGAAGCGAGGCAATTTCCGTCCCTGGGGATTTCCCACCTTCCCTAAGTTTCTCCAAAGGGCCGGCCCCATGCTTTTTGACAGGATAGTGGCTATGGAAACCGTTCCCCATGGGGGAAGGGTTTACGACCTCTCCATGGCCCATGAGGGACATAACTTCGTGGCTGAAGGGTTTGTGGTCTCCAACTGTGGGGTACGCCTCCTGGCCTCCTCTCTCACCCTGGAAGACCTCCTTCCCCGGCAACGGGAGCTGGCGGATGCCCTCTACCGCCTCATCCCCTCGGGGGTGGGGAGCGAGCGCAGGGACGTGCGCTTCAGCAAAAAAGAGCTCAAGGAAATCCTCAAGGAGGGGGCGGGCTGGCTCATCCGCCGGGGCTTCGGCTACCCAGAGGACCTCCGCTTCATTGAGTCGGAGGGCCGCCTTCCCTGGGCCAACCCCGACAAGGTTTCGGATAGGGCCTTTGAGCGGGGAGCCCCCCAGATCGGCACCCTGGGAAGCGGGAACCATTTCCTCGAGGTCCAGTACGTGGACCAGATCTACGACGAAGAGGCTGCCGAAGTCTTCGGCCTCTTCCCCAACCAGATCACCGTCCTCATCCACACGGGAAGCCGGGGCCTGGGCCACCAGGTCTGCCAGGATTACGTGGAGAAATTCCTTAAAGTGGCCCCTCGCTACGGCATAGAGCTGGTGGACAAACAGCTGGCGGCAGCCCCCATCCAGAGCCCAGAGGGCCAGGACTACCTCCAGGCCATGGCCGCCGCCGCCAACTTCGCCTTCGCCAACCGCCAGCTCATCGCCCACTTCGTGCGGGAGGCCTTCGAGGTGGTGGGCTTCCCGCCCAGGGAACACGGCCTAAGGGTCCTCTACGACCTGGCCCACAACAACGCCAAGTTTGAGGAGCACAGGGGAAAAAGGGTCCTGGTGCACCGCAAAGGGGCCACCCGGGCCTTCGGACCGGGACACCCCGAGATCCCCCTGGAGTACCGGCACGTGGGCCAGCCCGTGCTGGTGCCCGGGGATATGGGCCGCTACTCCTATGTGCTCTCGGGGACGGAAAGGGCCATGGCGGTATCCTTCGGCTCCAGCTGCCACGGGGCCGGCCGCAAGATGAGCCGTCACCAGGCCAAGCGGGTGGCCCGGGAGCGCAACCTGATCAAGGAGCTGGCGGAACGGGGCATCCTGGTGCGGGCGGCCACCAGGGCCACCGTGGACGAGGAGATGCCCGAGGCCTACAAGGATGTTTCCGTGGTGGTGGAGGCGGTCCAGGGAGCCGGGATCGGCAAAAAGGTGGCCCGCCTGCGGCCCCTCATCGTGGTAAAGGGCTGATCCAGGCCCCTTGGGCCCAGCAACGCTGCGCCACTTTTAAGGCTTCTCTAACCCCTATGTGCTCCCATGAGGGGATGAGGCTGGTCGCCCTCCTCTTCCTCCTTCCCTGGGCCCTGGCCCAGACCCTGCTTCCCGCCGGCACCTTTGGCCTCTCCTTCCGGGAGGAGGCCGGGGCCTGGATTTACGAGGGGGAGGGGGTGCGTTTGGTCTACGTGCCGGGGGTGGGCTGGGTGGAACCCCCCGATGCCCAACTGCCTGCCCCCGAGGGGGAAAGGGTGCCCCTCGAGGCCCTGAGGTCTTTGGGCTATTTCCGCACGCCGGAGGCCGGGGTCCGGTTTGCTCCTCAGGGCCGGGGCCTTCGCCTGGTCCTGGACCTAACCCAGCCCTACCCTGGCCTTTCCCAGGACTCCCAAGGGCAGGAGCGCCTGACCCTTCTTCTCCCTTACCTGGCTTTGGGAACGCTCCAGGTTGCCTGGCCCAAAGGGCTGGAGGCCAGGGTGCGGCTTCTGCCCACGGGCACGGAACTGAGCCTTTTCGCTAAGGGAAAGCTGCTTCGTTACCGGCTTTTCCCCTTGGAAAACCCCCCTCGGCTCGTCCTGGACCTGTACCCCCTGGAGCCGGAGGTGGCCGAACCCCTGGCCCCCGGGATCCGCTACCGGGAGGTCTGGGCCTTTTCCCCCGAACCCTTAAGGCTCTACCTGGTGGAGGCGGAACGGGGAAGGCTCATCCCCGTGGGTGGGCCTGGGGCAAGGGCCCTGCCCAAGGACTTGGCCAAGGACGCCTTAGCGGTCCTCAACGGGGGCTACTTTGACCCCAAAAGCGGCACCCCCATCGGCTTGTGGGTGCAGGATGGGGTTACGGTCTCCTACCCTTATGGCCGGGTGGCCCTCCTGTGGGACAGCTTCAGTTTCTTTATGGGTTTTCCCAAGTTTGAGGCGGTGGTCCAGGGCCCCCAGGGCGAGCGGGTGCGGGTGGGGATCAACGCTTCCCGCGCCCGCTACACGGCCTACACCGCCCCGGGGCCCGTGGGCCGGGAAGGGGAAGAGGTGGCCCTGGTGCGGGGAGATAAGGTCCAGAATATTCTCCCCGCTCCCCAGGAACTTCCCCCTGGGACCTGGGCCCTGGCCTTCCCCAAGGGGGCTCCCCCCTTCCCCCTTAGGCCAGGGGACTCCTTAAGCCTCTTTGGCCGCCTCGACCCACCCTTCCGCTACGCCCTCGAGGGTGGCCCCCTCCTGGTCAGGGAAGGCCAGTACGCCTTTGACCCGAGCCAGGAAAACTTCCGCGATCCCAGGCCGCTTCAGGCGGTGGCCCCCCAGGCGGCGGTGGCCTGGACCCGGGAGGGGAGGCTTTGGCTCCTGGTTTCCGAGCCCACCACCCCTGGGGTCCTGGCCCGCGCCCTCCTCTCCCTGGGGGCTTGGAACGCCCTCCGGATGGACGGAGGGGGCTCGGCCCAGCTTTGGGTCAAGGGCAGGCTGAGAAGCCCCTACCAAGGCTCTCCCAGGCCGGTGGTGAGCGCCTTGGCCCTTTACGCCCCCTAAAGGGCGCCTCTTCCTCCAGGAGGGCTTAGCCCGGGATCGGGCTTGCAAAAAGGCCTTACCTGGGTCCCACCCTGGCCCTGCCAGGGTGGGATGGTGTCAGCTCACCCGCTCCACCCGGATGAGGTTGGTGGTCCCCCGCACCCCAAAGGGCACCCCAGCGGCGATCACCACCCTCTCCCCCACCTGGGCTAGGCCACAGGCCTTCACCTTCTCCAAGGCGATCCGCACCATGTCGTCGGTGTCCTTAGGGTCCGGGGCCAGGTGGGGGAGAACCCCAAAGACCAAGGCCAGTTGCCGCTCCACCTCGGGGCTAGGGGTGAGGGCCAGGATGGGTACCCGGGGCCGGGTACGGGCGATGCGCCTGGCGGAGCTTCCCGTGGCGGTAAAGACCACGATGGCCCGGGCCTCCACCGCCTCCACAATGTCGTCTGCCGCCTGGGCGATGGCGTCCTGGGTGGTGGGGGTGGGCGCGGGGCGAAGGACGTTGAGCTTCTGCAAGAACTCAGGGGAGGATTCCACCGCCTGGGCGATCCGGGCCATGGTGGCCACGGCCTCCACCGGGTAGGCTCCGGCGGCGGTTTCTGCGGAAAGCATCACGGCATCCGTCCCGTCAAAGATGGCGTTGGCCACATCCGAGGCCTCGGCCCGGGTGGGGCTTGGGTTCTGCACCATGGACTCCAGCATCTGGGTGGCGGTGATCACCGGCTTGCCCGCAGCGATGGCCTTGAGGATGAGGCGCTTTTGCACGATGGGCACCTCCTCCAAGGGCATCTCCACCCC
This sequence comes from Thermus caldifontis, assembly GCF_003336745.1. NCBI lineage: Bacteria > Thermotogati > Deinococcota > Deinococci > Thermales > Thermaceae > Thermus > Thermus caldifontis. The sequence continues at coordinate 118,582 of NZ_QGMX01000003.1, forward strand.
CAGGTCCCCCCGGGCCACCATGATGCCGTCGGCCTCCTCGAGGATCTCCTCAAAGCGGTAGACGGCGGAGGGCTTCTCTACCTTGGCCATCAGCCGGGCCCGGGAACCGTGCCGGGCCAGGTAGTGCCGGGCCAAAAGGAGGTCATCCCGGGTGCGCACGAAGGACACCGCCACCCAGTCCACCCCCAGCTCCGCCCCCAGGGCCAGGTCCTGGATGTCCTTTTCCGAAAGGGCAGGGATGGAAAGATCCGAACCCGGGACGTTGATGCCCTTGCTGTCGGAAAGAACCCCACCCAACTCCACCACGGTGTGGATCTCGTCCCCCTGGACCCTCTCCACCCGAAGGCGCAGGCGGCCATCGTCCAGAAGGAGCACCTGCCCAGGGGCCACGTCCTCGGGTAGCCCCTTGTAGGTGAGGGAAACCCGCCCTTCGTCCCCCTCCACGGGGGCTCGGGTGAGGATGAAGGGCTGGCCCACCTTAAGCTCCACCCGGCCCTCCTTGAAGCGGCCGATGCGGATTTTAGGCCCCTGGAGGTCTTGGAGAAGGGCCAGGGTTTTGCCCAGCTCCCTCGCCACCTCCCGCACCCAGGCCGCCCGCCGGCGGTGCTCCTCGTGGGTTCCGTGGCTGAAGTTCAGGCGAAAAACGTCCGCCCCCGCCTCCGCCAAGGCCCGGATGGCCTCCTTGGAGTCCGAGGCGGGCCCCAGGGTGGCCACGATCTTGGTGCGCTTAAAAGGCTTCATACCCGAGAAAGCGCGCCGCACGCCCTAGCTCCTCCTCAATGCGCAGGAGCTGGTTGTACTTGGCCAGGCGGTCTGAGCGGGAGAGGGAACCCGTCTTGATCTGGCCGGCGTTCACCGCCACCGCAAGGTCGGCGATGAAGCTGTCCTCCGTTTCCCCGGAACGGTGGCTGATCACCGCCCGGTAGCCGGAGCGCTGGGCCAGGCGGATGGCCTCGAGGGTCTCGGAAAGGGTGCCGATCTGGTTCACCTTCACCAGGATGGCGTTGGCCACACCCCGCTCAATCCCTTGGCGAAGCCGATCCGGGTTGGTGACGAAAAGGTCATCCCCCACCAGCTGGACCCTGCCGCCCAGGCGCTCGGTAAGAAGCCGCCATCCCTCCCAGTCGTCCTCCGCCAGGCCGTCCTCGAGGGAGCGGATCGGGTACTTCTCCACCCAGGAGGCCCAGAACTCCACCATCTCCTCCGAGGAAAGGACCCGGCCTTCCCCCTCCAGGTGGTACCTGCCCTCCCGGTAAAGCTCGCTGGCCGCCGGGTCTAAGGCCAAGGAAACCTCCTGGCCCGGGGTGTACCCTGCCCGCTCAATGGCCAAGAGAAGGAGCTCCATGGCCTCCTCGTTGCTCTTGAGGTCCGGGGCAAACCCTCCCTCGTCCCCCACGTTGGTGCTGTACCCCTTCTCCTTCAGCACCCCCTTGAGGGTGTGGAAGACCTCAGCCCCCACCCGCAGGGCCTCGGAAAAGCTGTCCACCCCCGCGGGCACCAGCATGAATTCCTGGAAATCCACCCGGTTATCCGCATGCTTTCCCCCGTTGATCACGTTCATGAGGGGAACGGGCAGGACCACCCCTTGCACGCCCCCCAGGTAGCGGTAAAGAGGCAAGCCCAAGGCCTCCGCCGCCGCCCGGGCCGTGGCCAGGGAAACCGCCAGGATGGCGTTGGCCCCCAGGTTGGCCTTGTTGGGGGTGCCGTCCAGCTCCAGCATGGCCCGGTCCACCCCCTCCTGGTCCAGGGCGTCCAGGCCTATGAGCTCAGGCGCTATCCGCTCCTGAATGCTCTCCACCGCCCGGCGCACCCCCTTTCCCAGGTAGCGCCTGCCCCCATCCCGTAGCTCTAGGGCCTCGTGGGTACCCGTGGAGGCCCCGGAGGGAACCATGGCCCTTCCCTTGGCCCCCCCTTCCAGCTCCACCTCGGCCTCCACCGTGGGAAAGCCTCTGGAGTCCAAAACCTCCCTGGCCTTCACGCTGACGATTGTGGTCATGGATTCCTCCCTTAGGGCTTATGGAAGCCCTTCCCGTCATCCCGGCTAAAGTTTACACCCTAAGGGGCACCACCACCGCCTGGTACCCTTCCCCTGGGGCACCTAGGGAAGCCTCCAGGGGACGGAGGAGGCTTGGGCTGGTGGGACCAGAAAGGAACAGGCTAGCCTCACCCGATAGGGGGGAAAGGGCCTCCAGGAGGTAGCGGGCATTGTAGGCCACCGCCAGGGGTGTGCCCTCGAGGCGCACCCGGATCTCCTCCCGGCCTTTCCCATAATCCCCTTCCGCGGAAAGTATGGCCCGGCCCTCCTCAAACATGAGGTCTACCCGATGGTTCTGCCGGTCCGCAAGGACGCTAACCCGGCGCAAGGCCTCGCGGAAAGCCTCCACCTCAAAGGTGGCCTTCAGGGGAAACTCCTTGGGGATCACCCGCTCATAATCGGGAAACTCCCCTTCCATAAGGCGAACCGCCATCCGCACCTGCCCCTGGGGGGAATCCCCCAGGCCTCCCGTGGCCAAACCCAGGATGCCCGGGCCCAGGGCCAGGGCCACCTCCCCTTCCCCCATGGCCTTGAGAACCCGCACCATCTCGTCCACGCTGCGGGCGGGCACCACCGCCTTCTTGGTGAAGGGCTGGGGCTTGGCAAGCCCGTAAAGGGCCAAGCGGTACCCATCGGAGGCCACGGAGCGCAACCCCTTCTCGGAGAACTCCAGCTGGACGCCCCGGAAAATGGCGCGGTATTCCTCGTTGCTGGCGGCATAGCGCACATGCGAAAGGGCCCGCTGAAGCTCCTCCACGGAAAGCAGGGTCTGCAAGGGGTAAGGCTCCGAGGGTCCCTCATGGCTGGGGAAAAACAACTCCGGGTACCCCTCATCGGGCGCCAGGCTCAGCCGGGTGCTGAAGGAGCCCGAGGAAAGGAAAAGCTCCGCGCCAAAGGCCAGCTCCACTTGGTCCCCGGGAAGGCTGCGCACCAGTTGGAAAAAGGGCTGGGCCGGAACCAGAAACCGGCCCTCCCCCTCGCTGGAGAGGTGGAGGCGCACCTCCAGATCCACTTCCCCGTTGGTCCCAAACAGGGTCAGGACCCCCGGGGAAAGGGCAAGGCCCAAGTAGGTGAAAAGGGGGTTGGAGCTTCGCGTGGGTATGACCCTCTCCAGCAAGGAGACGTGTTCGGTAAGCAAGTTTTTGGGAATGGTTACCTTCATTGTGGCTTCCTCCTCTCTACTGCTCTTACTGGTTCTTTTAAAGCTTTATAAGGATAGTAGTCGTAGTAGTAGGGGCTGTGGATATGTGGATAAGGGGGGATAAATCCCGTCGGGGAGGGCAAACCGCATGTGGAAAACTCCTGTGGATAACTGGCCTTGGCCTGTGGATAAGCTGTGGATAACTGGCCAGTTATCCACAGGCTAGAGAAGCGGCCAGGTTTTCCACAAGTTGTCCACAAGGTTATCCACAGAAAAACCCGGGTTATCCACAGGGTTATCCACAGGTTATCCACAGGGGTCATGACAGGGCCTCTTTCAGGCTGCGAAGCAGCTTCTGCACCTCTCGGTCGCTTTCCGAAAGTTCCTGAACCTTTTGGATGGCGTAAAGAACGGTGGTGTGATCCCGTCCCCCGAAAAGCTGGCCGATCTCCGGTAGGGAGGAGCGGGTGAGCTCCCGAACCAAGAACATGGCGATCTGACGGGGCAGGACCACCTCCTTGCGCCTCCCCCCGCCCAATAGCTCCTCAGGCCGGAGGGAGAAGTATTCGGCCACCTTGCGCACGATCTCTTGGGGGTCGATCTCCACCTCCCTGGAGGCGAAGATGTCGGAAAGGGCCTTGGTGGCCACAGCCCGGGTAAGCTCCACCCCGTTTAGGGAAGCATAGGCGATGGTGCGCATCAGGGCCCCCTCCAGCTCGCGGATGTTGGAGGTCACTTGGCGGGCTATGTACTCCAGCACCTCCTCGCTGATGCGCAGGCCCCGTTGTTCGGCGTTCATCTTCAGGATGGCGATGCGGGTTTCCAGGTCGGGGGGCTGGATGTCGGTGATCAGGCCCCATTCAAACCGGCTTCTTAGGCGGGCCTCGAGGGTCAGGATGTCCTTGGGGGGCCGGTCGGAGGAGAGGATGATCTGCTTGTGGGCCTCGTAAAGGGCGTTGAAGGTGTGAAAGAACTCCTCCTGGGTGCGCTCCTTGCCGGCGATGAACTGGATGTCGTCCACCAAAAGGAGGTCCACGGAGCGGTAGCGCTCGCGAAACTCCGTCATGCGGTCCTCACGGATGGCGTTGATGAGCTCGTTGGTGAAGGTTTCCGTGGACACGTACTCAATCTTCAGGTGGGGGAACCGTTTGGCCACGGAGTGGCCCACCGCGTGCATGAGGTGGGTCTTACCCAGGCCCACGCCCCCGTAGATGAAAAGGGGGTTGTAGGCCCTTCCCGGGGACTCGGCCACCGCCACCGCCGCCGCATGGGCCATGGAGTTGTTGGGACCCACCACGAAGTTCTCGAAGGTGTACTTGGGATTGAGGTTGGGTTTGGGGGTTTCAGGGGTGGGGGCGCTGTGGAAGATATCCTCCTGGACGGCCACGCTGGGCACCACCTTGAGCTCAAACCGAGGGGCTTGGGCACCGAGGAGGCTGAGGGCTTCCTGGATCAGCTCGGCGTAGTGCCGCTTGATCCAGTCCAGGGCGAAGGAGGTGGGCACCGCCAGCTGGAGCACCCCATCCTGGATGCCCAGGGGGCGGATGCGCTCAAACCAGGTGTGGAACTCCACCTCGGTGATGTTGCGACGGATGTGCTCCAGGATGTGTTGCCAGATGGCCTCGTGGGTCAAGGCTACCCCCCCGCGTTTCCGGAGGAACATTCTACGCCAAGGCCTTGGGTAAAGTGGAGGGTGGGATGCGGTACGACGTGGTGGTGGTGGGAGGTGGGCATGCCGGCATTGAGGCTGCTTGGGCGGCGGCAGCCTTGGGGGTGCGGGTGGCCCTGGTCACCATCAACCCCGAGCGCATAGGCATGATGCCCTGCAATCCGGCGGTGGGCGGGCCGGGGAAGAGCCAGCTGGTGGCGGAGCTCACCGCCCTCGGGGGCCTTATGGGCCGGGCGGCGGACGAAACCGCCATCCACACCCGGGTGCTGAACCGGTCCAAGGGGCCGGCGGTGCAAAGCTTGAGGGTCCAGGTAGACAGGGATCTCTACGCCCTCAAGGCCCAGGAAATCCTGGCGGAGAGGCCATTAGAGGTGATCCGGGGGGAGGTGGCGGGCCTTTGGGTGGAGGGAGGAAGGCTTCTTGGGGTGCGCACCGTGGACGGGCGGGGGATCGCCGCCAAGGCGGTGGTGGTGGCGGGGGGTACCTTCCTGGGCGGGGTGGTTTGGTATGGGCGGCGGTCCCGGCCGGCGGGGCGGCAGGGGGAGCCTCCCGCGCGGTTCCTCTCCCAGAGCTTAAAGGCGGTGGGCCACACCCTAAGGCGCTTTAAAACCGGTACCCCACCCAGGATCCGGGCGGACTCCGTGGAGTTTGGTGAGCTCCTGGTGGTGCCCCCTGAGGTTCCCCCGGGAAGCTTCACCGGAAACCCGGGTCCCTATGCCACCAGGCTCCCCACCTGGCAGACCCGGACCACGCCCCGGACCCACCGCCTGATCCGGGAGAACCTGCACCTCTCCCCTCTTTATGCGGGGGACATTGTGGGCATCGGCCCCCGTTACTGCCCCTCCATCGAGGACAAGGTGGTGCGTTTTTCCGACAAGGAAAGCCACCTCCTCTTCGTGGAGCCCGACGGGCTCGCCACCAGCGAGGTGTACCTGCAGGGGTTTTCCTCCAGCCTGCCGCCTGAACTCCAGGAAGAGATGGTGAGGAGCCTGCCGGGGTTTGGGCGGGCGGTGATGCAGCGGTACGCCTATGCGGTGGAGTACGACAGCCTGGATCCCACGGAGCTCACCCGGGGCCTGCAGTCCCGGTTGCTGCCCGGGCTTTTCAGTGCCGGGCAGGTGAACGGTACCTCGGGGTACGAGGAGGCGGCGGCCCAGGGGCTTCTGGCGGGCCTAAATGCGGCCCGCTTTGCCCTGGGTCTTCCCGAGGTCCACTTGCCCCGGGAAAGCGGCTACATGGGGGTGATGGTGGATGACCTGGTGGGCCGGGGGACGGACGAACCCTACCGCATGATGACCTCGCGGGTGGAGCTCCGCCTTCTTTGTCGGGCGGACAACGCGGACGAGCGCCTGGTGCCCCTGGCGGTGGAGTGGGGCCTGAGGCCCAGGGAGGATCGGGTAAGGGTACAGGAGAAGTACCGGCGGATAGAGGCGGAGCTAAGGCGCCTGGAGGCGTTAAGGCTGGAGGGGGTAAGTGGCCTTCAGTGGTTGAGGCGGCCGGAGAACACCTATGGGGCTTTGGCAGAGCGTTTTCCTCCTCCCCTCCCCCTTAGCCCCGAGGAAGCCCAGCAGGTGGAGATCAGGGCCAAGTACGCGGGGTACATAGAGCGGCAGGAGCGGCTACGGGAGAAGCTGAGGGACCTGGAGGCCTTCCGCATACCCGAGGGATTGGAGTTTCCCCGGGTTCCGGGGCTTTCTCGGGAGGCCGTGGAGAAGCTCTCCCGGGTGAGGCCGCGCACCGTGGCGGAGGCGGCCCGGGTTCCCGGGATACGGGACTCGGACCTCACGGCCCTCTTGGTGCACCTCAGGGTGCTGGCCCACTAGAGGGGGGGATGTTTCCCGTGAAACAAGGGAGGCGGGGGTGGGTCTGAGCCCCAGGGGCGTCCGGCTTCTTCTGGAAGGGGGGCGGGCCTTGGGTTTGGACCTCGAGGCCCACCTTTCCGCCTTCTCCCGCCTTTACCACCTCCTCATGGAGGCCAACCGGCGCACCAACCTCACCGCCTTGCGCACGGAGGAGGACGTGGTGGTCAAGCACTTCCTGGATTCCCTAACCCTCCTCACCCTACCCCTTTTTGAGGGGGCCATCCGGGTTCTAGACCTGGGCACAGGGGCGGGGTTCCCTGGGCTTCCCTTGAAGATCGTGCGGCCTGAGCTGGAGATCACCCTTTTGGACGCCACCAAGAAGAAGGTGGCCTTTGTGGCCCAGGCGGTGGAGGCCCTGGGGTTGAAAGGGGCCTACCCCCTCTGGGGCCGGGCGGAGGAGCTGGCCCACCTGCCCGAGCACCGGGAGGCTTATGGGCGGGTGGTGGCCCGGGCGGTGGCGCCCCTATGCGTTTTGGTGGAGCTGGGCTTGCCCTTTGTGGCCCTGGGGGGGTATATGGTGGCGCAAAAGGGGCCGAGGGTGGCGGAGGAGGTGGCGCCTTTGCCCAAGGCCCTGGCCCTTCTTGGAGGCGGCTCGGTTACCGTCCACACTTTGCTCCTTCCCGTGGCCCTGGAGGAGCGGAACCTGGTGGTGGTGGCCAAGGAGGCCCCCACCCCGGCCAGGTATCCCCGGCGCCCGGGGGTGCCCGAGAAAAATCCTTTATGCTAGGGTCCAAGGTGTTGCGGCGGATCGCCCTGGTGAACCAGAAGGGGGGGGTGGGCAAGACCACCACCGCCATCAACCTAGCCGCCTACCTGGCCCGCATGGGGAAGAGGGTGCTCCTGGTGGACCTGGACCCCCAGATGAACGCCACCAGCGGCCTGGGGCTCCGGCCCGACCGCGGGGTGTACCAGGTCTTGCAGGGGGAGCCCCTGGAGGCCTTGGTGCAGCCCGTGGATGGCTTCTTTCTCTTGCCGGCCACCCCGGAGCTGGTGGGGGCCACGGTGGAACTCCTGGAAAGGCCCATGGCCTTGGGGGAGGCCTTACGGGACGAGGGGTACGATATCACCCTTCTGGACGTGCCTCCTAGCCTCTCCGCCCTCACCCTAAGCGCCCTGGCGGCAGCCCATGGGGTGGTGGTCCCGGTGCAGGCGGAGTACTACGCCCTGGAAGGGGTGGCGGGGTTGCTCACCACCCTGGATGAGGTGCGCACCCGGCTGAATCCCCGCCTCCGGCTTCTCGGCATCCTCATCACCATGTACGACGGCCGTACCCTCTTGTCCCAGCAGGTGGAGGCCCAGCTTAGGGCCCACTTCGGGGAGAAGGTGTTTTGGACGGTGGTACCCCGGAACGTGCGCCTGGCGGAAGCCCCCAGCTTCGGCAGGACCATCGCCCAGCATGCGCCCACCTCTCCTGGGGCCCACGCCTACCGCCGCCTGGCCGAGGAGGTGATCGCCCGTGTCCAAGAAGGCTAGCGGCTTAGGGAGGGGCCTCGAGGCCCTCCTGCCCAAGGGAACAGGAAGCGTGGTGCGCCTTCCCCTTTCCGCCATCCGACCCAATCCCCACCAGCCGAGGAGAAGGTTCTCCCAGGAGGGGCTGGAGGAACTGGCCGCTTCCATCCGGGAGAAGGGCCTTCTCCAGCCCCTCTTGGTGCGCCCTAAGGGCGAGGGTTACGAACTGGTGGCAGGGGAAAGGCGCTACCGGGCCGCGGAGATGGCGGGCCTGGGCGAGGTCCCGGTGGTCATCCGCGACCTCACGGACCAGGAGGCCTTGGAGCTGGCTTTGGTGGAGAACCTCCAGCGGGAGGACCTCACCCCCCTGGAGGAGGCCCGGGGCTACCAGGCCCTCTTGGGTTTGGGCCTTACCCAGGAGGAGGTGGCCAAGCGGGTGGGTAAGGCCCGTTCCACGGTGGCCAACGCCCTAAGGTTGCTCCAGCTTCCCCAAGAGGTGCTGGAGGCCCTAGACCAGGGGCTCATCAGCGCCGGCCATGCCCGGGCCCTTTTGATGCTGGAGCCTGAGGACCGCCTTTGGGGCCTAAAGGAGATCCTGGATAAGGGCCTTTCCGTGCGCCAGGCCGAGGCCTTGCGGGAGCGTCTGCTGCGCGAACGGGAGCGCAAAGACCAGGAACCCTCCCCCCTTTCCCTGGAGCTTTCCCGGCACCTGGGCCTGCCGGTGAAGGTGGTGGGGGGAAGGAAGGGGAAGGTGGTCATCCACTACCGTTCCCTGGAGGAGCTGGAGGCCCTCCTGGAGCGCCTGGGCTACCAGGCGTAGCCGAAGAGGACCCGCACCGCCCCGTGTTGGTCGGTGCGGTAGACCGTTATCCCGCGCTGGGCCAGGCGCTTTAGGACCTCGGGGTGGGGATGGCCGTGAGGGTTCCGGCCCACGCCGATGAGGGCCACCTGGGGCCGGATGCGCTCCAGGAGGTCTTCGTCTGTGCCCGTGTGGGAGCCGTGGTGGCTCACCTTCACCACCTCTATTTTGGGTGAGGCGAGCTTCCTTTCCGCCTCCCGGGGTACGTCCGCTAGGAGGAGGGCCTTGGCACCGGCGAAGTCCAGGAGGAGGACCAGGCCGCTCAGGTCGTCGGTGGCCTGCGGGTGGGGGGGCCAGAGGACCTCGAGGCCACCCCTTCCCACCCGAAAACGGCTCCCTGTTCCCGGGTAGCGTGTGGGCACCCCTTTGGCCTTGAGGGACTGGACCAGGGGATGGTCCTCCGAAAAGGCCGGGGAGAGGAGGGCAAGGCCGATGGGTACTTCCTCCACCACCCTCAGAAGGCCCCCATAGTGATCGGCATCGGGATGGGTGGCCACCAGGACCTCGAGGGCCCCTACCCCCAAGGCCCTCAGGGCCCGCACCACCTTCTCCCCCTGCTCCGGCCTCCCGCCATCCACCAGCACTTCGGCCCCGCCCAGGCGGGCCAAAAGGGCATCCCCCTGGCCCACGTCCAGGGCCCAAAGGTCCAGGGGTTTGGGCCAGGCGGAAAGGAGGCTCAGGAGGATGGGCAGGCTGGTGAGGAGAAGGGCTTGCCGCCAAGGCAGGAGGCGGTAAAGGGCCAGGAATAAGGGTAGAAGCCCCAGGTAGTAGAGGGCGAAACCACCGGGGGAGACCTCCCCCCACCAAAGCAGGGGGCCTTGGCCGGCCCAGCGGGCAAGAAGGACGAGGGCCTGGGCCAAGGGTTCCACCAGGGGGGCGAGGAGCCCACCCAGGAGGAGCTTAAGGACGCCTAGGGGCACCAGGAGGGCCACCAGGGGCAGGGCCAGGAGGTTGCTGAGGGGCGAGAGGAGGGGGAGGAAGCCAAAGCGGTGAAGGAGTAGGGGGGCCAAGAGGGCCTGGGCCCCCAGGCTGGCCAGGAGGGTGCCCAAGAGGTAACCCCTGAACGTTGGGGGAAGGCGAAGGGGTGGCAGGGCCAGGGCGATGCCCAGCACCGCCAGGTAGGAGAGCTGGAGGGAAAGGCTCAGGAGGCTTTGGGGAAGCCAGAGAAGCTGAAGGAAAAGGGCCAGGCCCAGGGCCTGGAGCACCCCGGCCGCTCCCAGGCCCAGGAAGAGGCCCAGGAGGGAGAGCCCGGCCATCAGGCTGGCCCGCACCAGGGAGGGGGTGGGTCCAGCCAGCCAAAGGTAGAGGGGTAGCGCCAAGAGGGCCAGGAGGTACCGCCACCGGCCCAAGGGGGTGAGGAGGAGAACCAGGCTACCCACCAGGAAGCCCACGTGGAGGCCGGAAAGGGCCAGGAGATGGGCGAGGCCCGCCTTTTGGAACCACGTATAGGCTTCCTCCAGTCCCCCCTTCTCCCCTAGGGTGAGCCCCTCCATCACCTCCTTGGCCATGGGGCTTAGGCCCTGGGCCAGGCGGCTCCGGAAGGGGGCGCGGGTTTCGGGAAGGGGAGCCAAGGGCTTTGCCCGTTCCACGTGAAACACCCCCCTCACCCCCTGGGCAAGGAGCCAGGCCCTCTGGTCAAACCCGCCGGGGTTCCGCGGAGCTTCCGGAGGGGCCAGGTAGCCCCTTAGGTGGTAGATGCCGTCCTCCAGGGGCGGGAAGTGCCTTACCCAGAGCCGGTGCCCCTCCCAGGTGGTGAAACCACCCCGAACGGGGAAGGTTCCCTCCAGCCACAGGCCATAGGGGGGTTCGGGGATGGGCAGGAGAAGACCTCGCAGGGCCACCAGGGCGAGGCCCAGGGCTAAGGGCAGGCGGAAAAAGGGCAAAAGCCCCAAGGCCAACAGGAAGACCCCGGGGTGAAGCAGACCCCAGGCCCCCAGCAAACCGCCCAATCCTAGCCCCACGCTGGGACTCAGTAAGGGAGGGGGTCCGGGAAGCCTCATCTAGGGTCGCACGTACGGCCTAAGCCGCTCCAGGGTGGCTGGCCCGATGCCCTTAACCCTTAGGAGGTCCTCCACCTGGTGGTAGGGTCTTCCTTCCACGATCCGCTGGGCCAGGACGGGGCCGATGCCGGGGAGTTCCATGAGGTCCTCGAGGCTCGCCCGGTTTAGGCTCACAGGCTCAGGCGCTGGAGGTGGAAAAGCGGCCTCCACCATGGTCTCCACCCGCACCCAGTGAGGCTGGGGGGCCATCTTGGGCCAGAGGCTGGCAAGCCCGAGGAGGGCTACCGCGAGGAGGTAGAGGAGGTGGAGGAGGACCACTCCGTCAAGGCCAGGCCCAACCCGCCCAGGAGGACGCCGGCCAGCACCCAAGGATCCGCTCCCGGGTTTAGGGCCACGAAGGCCACGGTGTAGGCTAGGGTGAGGACGGATAGGATCCTTAGGGGAAGGGCGAAAGGGTTTCTTCCCCCTGGAGCCTGGGGCGTGGGGACTGGGGGAGGGGATTCCGGCTCCGGGGCCAGCTCCACCGAGTCCCGCTTGGCGGCGGGTTCCTCTTCCCACACCGGGGCCTTGGGGGGCTCGGGAGGCGGTGGGGGGGCCACTTCTTGGGTCAGCGGAGCCATGGGGACAGAGGCTTGGGCCGAGGTGGCTTTGCGGGCCCGGGCCACGTGGGGTTTCAGCCCTTCCAAAAAGGCTTTGAGCTCCTCCAGGGGGAAGGCCTTCAAGGGAAGGACCAGGGAATCCCCCTCCCCTTGCACCAGAAGGGTACCGGCCTCTCCTTTGCCCACCCGGCGGATCCTGGAAAGCTCCAGGCGCTTTACCCCGGCCTCGTCCACAAAGACCAAATGGGCTTGGGTGACGGCCAGAAAGCCACCCGGACCTTCCAGCTTGGCCAGGGCTTCCTCGCCCAAGCGGGAAAACGCCGCCTCATACTTGCCCATGGCCCCATTGTATACTTCCCCTCGTGCCCTTGCGCTTGGGACACCGCGGTGCCCCCTGCCTGGCGGAAGGCGAGCCCCCCACCTATGCGGAGAATACCCTGGAGGCCTTTCGCCGGGCCTTGGAGGCAGGACTGGACGGATTCGAACTGGACGTGCACCTGACCCGGGATGGGGTCTTGGTGGTGCACCACGACTTCACCCTGGGGGGAATCCCTCTAAACGGGCTTGGCTTTAGGGAGCTTCCGGCCTATGTGCCCACCCTCGAGGAGGTACTCCAGGCCTTTCCAGGAGCCTGGATCAACGTGGAGCTGAAAAGCCTCCCTCCGGAAACCGACGGCCGGGAAGAAGCCTTGGCCCGGCTCCTGGCCCGCCATCCCTCGGATAGGATCTGGGTGAGCTCCTTTGATCCCTTGGCCCTGGTGCGGCTTGAGCGGCTTGGGGTGGGTCCCCTGGGCCTGCTCTATGAGCACGAGGAGGCGGAGGCCTTGGCCCCCTGTCTTGGGGTGGAATGGGTACATCCCGAGGCCTCTTTGCTCACCCAGGACAGGGTCAGGGAGCTAAAGGTCCGTTACCGGGTGCTGGCTTGGACGGTGAACCGCCGCCAGCAAGCCCAGGAGCTTGCCGCCTGGGGGGTGGATGCCCTGGTCACCGATTTTCCGGGGGTCCTCGTATAATGGGGGGGCTATGGCGAACCTGAAGAGCCTTCCGGTGGGCAAAGGAGCCCCTGAGGTGGTCCACATGGTCATCGAGGTGCCCCGGGGTTCCGGAAACAAGTACGAGTACGATCCGGACCTTGGGGTTATCAAGCTGGACCGGGTTCTCCCCGGAGCCCAGTTCTATCCTGGGGACTATGGGTTTATCCCCTCCACCTTGGCGGAGGACGGGGATCCCCTGGATGGCTTGGTGCTTTCCACCTATCCCCTCCTTCCCGGTGTGGTGGTGGAGGTGCGGGTGGTGGGCCTTCTCCTCATGGAGGACGAGAAGGGGGGGGACGCCAAGGTCATCGGGGTGGTGGCGGAGGACCAGCGCCTGGACCACATCCGGGACATCGCCGATGTGCCTGAGGGGGTTAGGCAGGAGATCCAGCACTTCTTTGAAACCTACAAGGCCCTCGAGGCCAAGAAGGGCAAGTGGGTCAAGGTAACGGGTTGGCGGGATCGGCAGGCGGCTTTGGAGGAGGTCCGGGCCTGCATCGCCCGCTACGGGGCCCATTGAGGCCAGTCCCAAGGGATACCAGGAGGGGCCGGGCCGAAGGGCCAGGCCCTTTTTATGCGGATTACAATGGGGTTGGAGGGGGTTTATGGTCTGCCCGGCGTGCGGGGAAACCCTAGAGCTGGAGGGGTACAAGGCGGGGGACCTCGTGGACTGCGAGGCCTGCGGGGCGGTCTTGCGCCTGCTTTCCGACGGCACCTTGGAGCTGGTGGAGGCCCCCCCCGAGGGGGAAAGGGAGGCCTTGTGGGGGCTTTCCGCCTACGGGGAAGGGGAGGAGGCGGTTCTGGTCTTTTCCGACGGCGCCCTGGAGGAGGAGGTGCGGGTTTTGAAGGCGGAGCTTCTGGAGGCCCTTCGCCGGTTGGAGGAGGGCATAGGGGAGGAGCCCCCCAAGGAAGCGGAGGACGAGCCCAACCTGGAGCCCGACTACGTGACGGCCCATGTGGAAACCGACCAGGGCCCCATGGCCCTGCGCCGCATCCTATTCCCGGGAAGCCCGGACCTTCTGGAGTTCACCCTGCCCTCGGGCTCGGTGTACGAGTTCACCTTCCAGGAGGTTCAGGAGCTTTTGAAGTCCGTTCTCCTTTAAGGTGCGCCTGGTCCTGGTCCCCACCCCCATCGGCAACCTAGAGGACATCACCCTAAGGGCCCTAAGGGTCCTAAAGGAGGTGGAGGTGGTGGCCTGCGAGGACACCCGGCGCACCGGGATTCTCCTCCGCCACTACGGCATCGCTACCCCTACCCTGCGCTTGGACCAGCACACGGTGGGAAGGGCCAAGGAACTCCTTTCCCCCTACGCCTACGTGGCCTACGCCACCGACGCCGGTACCCCGGGCATCTCCGATCCCGGGGCGGAGCTGGTGCAGTTGGCGTTAGAATGGGGCTGGCGGGTGGAAGCGCTTCCGGGCCCTACCGCCCTCATCCCCGCCCTGGTGGCCTCGGGCCTGCCTACCCACCGCTTCACCTTTGAAGGCTTTCTGCCAAAAGGTGGCAGGGAACGCAAGGAACGCCTCCAGGCCTTAGCCCGGGAAGGGAGGACCGCGGTGCTTTACGAAAGCCCCCATCGCCTGCAAAGAACCCTGGAGGACCTGGCTGAGGTCTATGGTCCGGAGCACCCTGTAGCCGTGGCTCGGGAGATCAGCAAGGTGCACGAGGAGGTCTTCCGGGGGACCTTGGGGGAGGCTTGGAGGCATTTTCGGAACCCCCGGGGCGAGTTCGTTCTGGTGCTGGGGCCTAAGGAGGCGCAGCCTATAGAGGCCCAGCGGGTCTTGGAGGAGCTGAAAGCCCAAGGCCTTGCGGGCAAGGGGCTTTTCCGGGCTCTTCTGGCGAGGGGGGTTCCCAGGAACGAGGCCTATCGCCTTGCCCTGGAAGAGGCGAAGGAATCTTGGGAGGAGGAGGGATGAAACGGATAGGGGTGTTTACTTCCGGGGGCGATGCCCCGGGGATGAATGCGGCCATAAGGGCGGTGGTGCGCCAGGCCTATGCCCTGGGCCTCGAGGTGATCGGCATCCGCCGCGGGTATGCGGGCATGATCCTGGGGGAGATGGTGCCCTTGGGGGTGCGGGATGTGGCCAACATCCTCCAGCGGGGGGGAACCATCCTCCTCACCGCAAGAAGCCAGGAGTTTCTGACCGAGGAGGGGAGGGCCAAGGCGGCGGAGAAGCTTAAGGCGGCGGGGATCGAGGGCCTGGTGGCCATCGGAGGGGATGGGACCTTTCGCGGGGCCATGCGCCTTTTGGAGGAGCACAAGATCCCCGTGGTGGGGGTGCCCGGCACCATCGACAACGACCTCTACGGCACCGATTACACCATTGGCTTTGACACCGCGGTGAACACGGCCCTCGAGGCCATAGACCGCATCCGGGACACCGCCGCCAGCCACGAGCGGGTCTTCTTCATCGAGGTCATGGGGCGGGACTCCGGGTTCATCGCCCTGGACGTGGGGCTGGCCGGGGGGGCGGAGGTGATCGCCGTACCCGAGGAGCCCGTGGACCCCAAGGCCATCGCCGAGGGGCTTTTGCAGTCCCTGCGCCGGGGCAAGTCCAGCTCCATCGTGGTGGTGGCGGAAGGGGCCTATCCCGGGGGGGCGGCGGGGCTTCTTGCCGCCATAAGGGAGCACGTGCCCGTGGAGGCCCGGGTCACGGTCCTGGGCCATATCCAGCGGGGAGGGAGCCCCACCGCCAAGGACCGCATCCTGGCAAGCCGCCTAGGGGCGGCGGCGGTGGAGGCCTTGGCCGGGGGGACCAGCGGGGTCATGGTGGGGGAGGTGGAGGGGGAGGTGGAGCTCACCCCCCTCAAGGAGGCGGTGGAGCGCAAGAAGGACATCAACCGCGCCCTCTTGGCCCTATCGCGGGTTCTGGCCCTTTAATACCACCCCACCCTGGCGCAAGCCAGTGGGGGCCCCGGGGAAGCCCTTTTGTAGGCCCCATTGCGGAGGTGCCTGACGAAGGGAAGGGAAAGGGGGCAGCAGTGGCCTTACGGCTGGCCTAGGTCCAGGGCTCGCCGGAGCCAGGGGGAAGTCCAGGCCAGGCGGAAGGCCTCCCGGGCGAAGGGGCTTTGGCTTACCCCGTCGTATACCGGGGTGGGAAGGCTTAAGGAGGGGTAGCGAAGGGTTCCGGCGGCGGTTTTTTCCCAGGGATAGCCGGTCCAGATGGCCAGGGCCAGGAATAGGCCCAACAGGAACCCTCCCAAGGAGCCCAGAAGGGCCTCGAGGCCCTGGGAAAGGGAGGGAAGGGGCAGGCTTTTGCCCAGAAGCCCCAGGAGGAGCCCCAGGCCCAGACCCCACCAGGGGCCGACAAACCCCACCTGGGCCAGGAGGAGGTAGAGCACCACCCCAAGCCCGGCAAAGGCCCCCTGGAGGCCACTCCGAAAGCCCCAGGCCAGGCCCACGGCCAGGCTGAGGAGGGCCAGGAGGTCCACCCAGGTGAGCATGGCTTCAGTTTACCCCCTAGCCCCGGATGTACCAGCCCCGGGCCCTTAAGGCGGCCAGGAGACGGGCCATGGCCTCCTCCACCTCCTCGTCCTTCAGGGTGCGCTCGGGGTGGCGGAAGCGCAGGTGGAAGGCCAGGCTCTTCTCCCCCTCCTTAAGGGGTGGGCCCTGGTAAAGGTCAAATAGTTGAAGGCTTTCCAGGTAAGGTCCCGCTGCCTGGCGAAGAAGGGCCTCCACCTCCCCGTAGGGCGTGGCCTCCGGGACCACCACCGCCAGGTCCCGGAGGGCTAGGGGGTAGCGGGAGGGGTCCTGGAAGCGGAAGGGCTTCTCGGGGAGGGGGAGGACCAGCTCAAAGAGGAAGACCGGGGGAAGCTCGAGGGCCGCGAGGATCTCCGGATGTACCTGGCCCAGGAACCCTTTTTCCTCCCCGGCCACCCACACCTTCCCCGAAACCCCGGGATGGAGGAAGGGGTAGGGATGGGCCTCCACCCTTAGGCCCAGGCCCAGCCGGTCCAACAAGGCTTCCAGAAGCCCCTTGAGGAGGGGATACCCGGAAAGCTTCTCCCCATGGGGAAGCCCCAGACCCTCCCCGAAGAGGAGGCCTGCCAGGTGGGTTTCCTCCCTCACCCGCGTTCCCTCTTTCCCAAAAACCTTGCCCACCTCAAAGAGAAGGGCCTTTGGCGGCCGGTCCAGGGCCAGGTTTTCCTGAAGGAGCCTGAGGAGACCAGGGAAGAGGTGGGTCCTCAGGGCGGCCTTCTCCGGGCTCAGGGGGTTTTTCAGGCGCCAGGGGGGTGGGGGCAGGCGGAACAGGGGGGCCTCCTCGGGGTCCATGAAGCTATAGGTGTAGACCTCCTGGAAGCCCAGGCCCGCAAGGAGGTCCTTTAGGCGGCGCTCCCTTTGGTAGGGCCTTTCCACCCCCCGGTTATCGGGGGCGGGGAAGAAGGCGGGAAGGTCCAGGGGGATGCTCTCGTAGCCCTGGATGCGGGCGATCTCCTCTACCAGGTCCTCTTCCAGCTTTAGGTCCAGGCGGCGGCTAGGGGGTGTGACCCGGTAAGGACCTTCCCCTTCCACCCGGCAGCCCAGGCGCCTTAGGATGGAAAGCTGCACCTCCTCCGGGTACTGGGTGCCGAGGAGCCTGTTGGCGTACTGGGGGCGGAAGGGGATGGGCTCGGGTTCTCTGGGAGTTCCCTCCTCCAGGATGCTCTCCGCCACCCGGGCCCCCGCCAGGGCCTGGAGGAGGCTTAGGGCCCTCCTTGCTGCGGGCACCTGGCCCATGGGGTCCACCCCTCGCTCAAAGCGGTAGCTGGCCTCGGTGCGGAGCCCATGCCGCCGGGCGGTCTTGCGGATGGAAACGGGGTCAAACTGGGCCACCTCGAGGGCGATGGCCTCCGTGTCCTCCCGCACCTCGCTTTCCGCCCCCCCCATGACCCCGGCAAGGCCCAGGGGGAAGCTTCTTTCCCCTTGGTAGCCGGCGATCACCAGGTCCTCCGGATGGAGCTCCCTTTCCACCCCGTCCAGGGTGACAAGCCTTTCTTTGGGCTGGGCCCTGCGCACCAGGATCCCCTCCCCAATGAAGCGCAGGTCAAAGGCGTGCATGGGCTGGGCCCATTCCAGCATCACGTAGTTGGTGACGTCCACCACGTTGCTAATGGGCCGCATGCCGCAGGCGAAAAGGATCCGCTGGAGCCAGATGGGGCTTGGCCCCACCCGGAGGCCAAAGGCATAGGAAAGGGTGAAGTGGAAAGCCCCCTTGGGGTCCTCCACCCGGAGGCCGAAGGGGATGGGCACCCCTTCCGTTTCCAGCCGCCCCTCGGGCAGGACCAGGCTATAGCCCAAGGCGTGAAGGTCAAAGGCTAGGCCCAGGATCCCCAGGGCGTCCGGGCGGTTGGGGGTGACCTCAATATCCAGCACCTCTTCTTCCGGCCAGGCCTCGGCCAAGGGGGTGCCAGGGGAGAGGGCATCGGGGGGGAACTCCAAAAGCCCACCCCCATACTCCCCCACCCCAAGCTCCTTGGGGGAGAGGGCCATGCCGTGGGAGACCACCCCCTGGATGGTCCTTTCCCCGATGCGAACCCCCCGCACCTCGGTGCCGGGAAGGGCCAGGGCCACCCCGATCCCCGCACGGGCATTTTCCGCCCCCGAGACCACCTCCACCACCCTCCCCGCATCCAAAACCAGGCGTTTCAGGCCGGTTTTGGGGATGGGATGGGCCTCGGTCAACCCCAAAGGGGTTACCTCGAGGACCCGGGCGAAGACCACGCCTTTGGGCATCTGGAAGATCCTCTCCATGCGGTCGGTTTCAAAGCCCAAGCCTGCCAGGCGCTCCTCCAGCGCCTCGGGGCTTTCCAGCTCGGGTACGTAGCTTTTGAGCCAGGTAAAGGGCACCCTCATAAAATCCCCCGGAACTGCTCCAAGAACTTAAGCCTTCCCCCGAAGAAGTAGCGGATGTCGGGAACGCCGTAGCGGAGCATGGCCAGGCGCTCTATTCCCAGCCCAAAGGCGAAGCCCGTGACCCCCTGGTAGGCGGGGGGAAGGCCCAGGGATTTTCGGTACTCGTCCACCGCTTGGAAAACCTTGGGGTGGACCATCCCCGCCCCCCCCAGCTCCAGCCACTTCCCTCCCTCAGGCCACCAGATGGCGAACTGGGCCCCGGGTTCCACGAAGGGGAAGTAGATGGGCTGGAAGCGCACCCGGGATTCAGGGCCATAAAGGGCCTGGGCCAGCTCGTAGATGGCCCCCTTCAGGTGGGCCATGGTGATCCCTTCCCCCACCACCAAACCCTCCAGCTGGTGGAAGACCGCCTCGTGGGTGGCGTCCGTCTGCTCAAAGCGGAAGACCCGCCCCGGCACCACGATGCGAAAAGGGGGGGTATGGGCCACCATGTAGCGCACCTGCATGGGCGAGGTGTGGGTGCGCAAGAGGAGCCTTCCCCGCACCTCCTCCCCCAAGGGTCCGGGAAGGCCGTGCTCTTCCCCTTCCAGCCAGAAGGTGTCCCACATGTCCCGCGCCGGGTGGTGTTCGGGGATGTTCAGGGCGTCAAAGTTGAAGAACTCGCCCTCCACCTCGGGGCCTTCCACCGCCTGGTAGCCCAGGGAGCGGAAGATCTCCACCAGCTCCCGCTCCATGAGGGTGATGGGGTGGAGTCCCCCGGCGAAAACCTCCACCCCAGGCAAGGAGACATCTTGGCGTTCCCCTTCCAGGGCCCTTCTCAGCTCCTCTTCTACCAAGGCCTTTTCCCGCTCCTCCAAGGCCTTCTCAATGGCCTCCTTGAGGGCGTTCAAGGCCTGGCCCTTGGCCCTCCTTTCCTCCAGGGGAAGGCGGGAGAGGGCCTTCATCTCCTGGGTGAGAAGGCCTTTTTTGCCTAGGTAGCGGGCCTTCAGGGCTTTTAGGGCCTCGAGGTCCTGGGCTTCTCGGATGGCGGCTAGGGCTTCTTGCTCGAGCTCCCGCATCCATTAGAGAATACCGTGCCCTGTCCCCGGGGTGGGGAGGGTGGGGCAAGGGGATGGCGGCACCCTCCTGCGCCCTTTCCCGGACAGGTGGAGGAGTCCGTTTCCCCCCGCTTGGGCCAAGCGGGAACCTAAAGCGCCTGGGCGAGCCTCCGGAAGGCCTCTGGAGGCTCTGGGGCCCTGCCCCCATCCGCCCAGGAAAAGCGGAGGTCCTTTAGAGGACCCTCTCCTACCCCCATCCCTTGGGGGAAGAGGGGACGCAGGTCCAAGGGCTGGGCTTCCTCCCCGCCGAAGGCCTGTTGGAAGCGGGCCACCTCCTTTTCGTGGCCGAAGTGAAAGGCGTAAAGCCACCAACTACCCCCCTCCAGGAGGGCAAAGAGGAAGCGGGGGGTGGGGGTAAGCTCGGGAAACTCCCCGGTGAAGGGCCTTTTCCAAAAGGCCGAGGCCTGCCCCGGCCGCAGGCGGAAGACCACCTCGAGGGCCTCGCCCAAAAGCCCAAAGCTTCCCACAAAAGGCCGCACCAGGTCATAGCCCTGCACGTTCTTCACCACCACCCCCCCGGCCCGCACCACCCGGCCCTTGGGGGTCTTGAAGGTAAGGCCCAATACCTCCCCCGGAAAGAAAAAGGTCTGGCCAAACCCCCCCCGTTCCACAAGCCCCCCCACCCCCCCGGGGAGCTCCACCGGGGGAAAGGGAGGGTAAAGCCCGCTCCCGGCAAGCCTTCCGTAAACCGCAAGAAGCCCGGCCTCCGCAGGGGCCACCAGGTACTGGTCGGCGGCGTGGAGCTCCATGGGGTTATGCTACGGGACCTTAGCGCACGGGGGCCAGGCAAAGGGCCAAAAGGGCTAATCCCACGGCCACCGCCACCGCCAGGGGGAAGCTGTGGAGAAAAAAGGGATAAAGAAGGCCTGCCAGGGTGCCCCCCAGGTAAAAGGCGGCCACATAGGTGCCGCTTACCCCGGCCCCCCTTCTTCCCGCCGTTCCGGAAGCCAGGCTTTGGGCGGTGAAAAGGGCGGCCATCAGGAGCACGAACCCGAGCACCAGGCCTGGGGAGGGCAGGAGCAGGAGCCCCAGGGCAAGGAGGACCAGGGAGAAGGCCAGGCGAAAGGTGGCTACCGCCCCGAACCGGCGGGCCAGGGACCCTGAAAGGGCGCTGCCTGGAATGCCGAAAAGGTAGGCCAGGTACACAAGCCCCACCTCCCCTGGGCGGAAGCCCAGCTCCAGAAGGCGGTAGGGAAGAAGGTTGGCCAGGAAAAGGTTCAGGAAAAGAAGGATGGAGCCCACCAGGTAGAGGGGGAAGGCGGAGGGGTCGTAGTGCGGCCTACCCAGGGGGGGAAGCCCCGCGGGAGCCCGGAGGAGGAGGAAACCCAGGAGAAAAGCGGGCAGGGAAAGGAGGAAAAGGGCCTCCCGCACCCCCACGATCTCCGCCAAAAGCCCTGCCAGCACCCGGCCCAGACCGCCGCCCAGGACGTTCCCCGCCATGTACACCCCGGCCATCTCCCAGGCCCTTTGGGGGAAAAGGAGGGGGATGAGGGCGATGGCTAAGGCGGGCACCAAGGCAGCCCCCACCCCCTGGAGAAGGCGGCCTAGGGTCCAAAGGAAAAGGCTTGGGCCTAGGGCCCCCAAGGCGCCTCCCAGCCCCACCAAAAGAAGCCCTCCCCCCAGCAGGGTTCCGGCGGGAAGGCCCAGCCGGGGCACCAGGGGGGAGAGGAGGACCAAAAGCAAAAGGGGCAGGCCCATCCCTGGCCCCGTGGCTCCGGGAGGAGCCGCAAAGAGCCTTTCCAAAAGGGGAAGCAGGGGCACTACTGCATAGAGGGCGCTATAGAGGGCCACCCCGGAAAGCACCACCGCCCACCGCATCCCCCTTATCCTATGGGCAGCATGCGCCTTCTTCAGGTGGCCTTGCCCCTGCCCCTTCCCCCCATGACCTACCTACCCCCCCTGGGCCAGGAGGGGGTAGATGGGGAAGAGGCCCTGGGGAAGCGGGTGGCGGTGCCCTGGCGGGGGGAGGTGCGGGTAGGGGTGGTGGTGGGGGAGGGAGGCAGGCCGGGCCATGCCTTGCGGCACGCCATCGCCTATCTGGACTCGAGGCCCTATTTGCGCCCGGAGGAGATCCTTTTCCTGGAGGAGGCGGCCCGCTACCTCTTTGCCCCCTTGGGCCAGGTGCTGGCCGACTTCCTGCCCCCCTTTCCTGAACTGGAGCACCGGGTGCGCCTCTACCCGGGGGCGGACCCAGCCCTCCTGCCCAAGGGGCTAGAGGGCCTTGTCACCTGGCAGGAGGCCAGGGGCTTTGACCCCAGGCTCTTGGATTACCTGCGGGAGGCTGGGGTTTTGCAGGAAGAGGTGGCCTTTAAGGAGGGGAGACGGGTCCTTTTCCCCTTGAAGGAACGCCATCCCGAGCCGGTGCTGGATGGGGTCTTGCAGGCGCTCCGCGCCTTGGGCCAGGCGGAAAGCCTGGCGGCTTTGGCCCGGGCCGCCGGGGTGGGGGTAGGCCGGGTGAAGAGGCTTCTCGCCGAAGGGTATATCGGCTACGGACCTCCCCGGGAGGTTTCCCATCCGGGCAGGCCCCTGGAACCCCTTTTCCTTCCGGAAAGGCCCGAGAGGCTGAACGGGGGAAGGCTTTGGGAGAGGATGCGCTTCCTGGCGGGCCTGGTGGCCAAGGGAAACCACCTGGTGCTCTTTCCCGAGGTGAGCCTTTTGGAACGCTTCCTTCTTCACTTCCCCCAGGCCAAGCCCTACCACGGGGGCCTTGCTCGGGAAGCGCGGGAGGCCCTTTTCCGGCAGCCTGAGGGCTTGATTTTCGCCACCTATGGCGGGCTACTCCTCCCCTTCACCCCGGATTCCCTGGTGGTGGTGGAGGAGGGGAGCGAAAGCTACAAGCTTCCCTCGGGAAGCAGGGCCTTTGTGCCTCCTCTGGCGGAGCTTAGGGCCAGGCTTTTGGGGGTGCCCCTCACCTACCTTTCCCTGGTGCCTGCGGTGGAGGTCTTGGAAAAGCCGGGCCTTGCCTTTCCCGTGCCCAAGCCCCGGGTGCTCCTTTTGGACCTAAGGCGGGAGAAGGGGTATCCCCTTGCGGGGAGGGCCTGGGCCCTTTTAAAGCAGGTGGAGGAGAAGGGGCGGCAGGCCCTGGTCCTTTCCCCCCGCCTGGGCTATAGCGCCCTCCTCCTTTGCGCCGATTGCGGCTTTAAGCCCACCTGTCCCAACTGCGCCCTTCCCTTGCGCTACCACAAGGGGGGAAGGGGGGAGCTGGTCTGCCACCAGTGTGGCCACCGAACATCTCCCCCGGCCCTTTGCCCGGAGTGTGCCTCCCCCCTCCTCGAGCCCCGGGGGCCAGGGCTGGAATGGCTAATGGAGGAGCTAAAGGAGCACCTTTCCCTACCCGTGTACCGCTACTCCAGGGAGGGAAAGGATGACCTGGGCCCTCTCCTTAAGGGGGAACCCGGGGTGGTGGTGGGCACCACCGCCCTCCTCCGGGGCCCGGTTCTCCCCGAGCTGGCCTTGGTCCTCCTGCCCTATGCCGACGGTTTCCTTTACGATGCGGATTTCCGCGCCGCCGAGCGGTACCATCGCCTACTTTGGGCCCTCACCGAGCTTAGGCCGGGGCGGAGGCCCCTTCTGGTCCTCCAGACCTACACCCCCGACCACCCTGCCCACCAGGCGCTTTTAGAGGGAAGCGTGGAGGCCTTCCCCTGGAGGGAAAAGGCCCTGCGGGAGGCCCTGGACTACCCTCCCAAGGTGCGGATGGTGAAGCTGGAGGTGGCCCACCGCAAGGAGGAGCGGGCCCTCGAGGAGGCCTATGGCCTCCTTTCTGCCCTGAAGGGCGTGGCCCGGGAGGGGGAGGTGCTGGGCCCGGCTCCCGCCCCGGTGCCCCGGGTCAAGGGGATGTACGTCTTCCACCTCCTCCTAAAGGGGAGCACGGAGCGGCTTGGGGAACTTCTTTCCCGCTTGGACCGCCGCCGTTTTAAGCTGGACCCGGATCCCCACCGCTTTGTGGGGCTTTTGGAGGACTAGCATGGGTCACGCCCCAGGGCACCCCGGTCACGGGCGAAGCTCGTACCTTGAGGCCCGGGCCTGGATAGAGGTGGACCTTAAGGCCCTCGAGACCAACTGGCTTTTCCTTAAGGCCAAGGCCAGGGGAGAGGTGATCCCCGTCCTCAAGGCAGAGGCTTACGGGCATGGGGCCTTGCCCCTGGCCCGGTTCCTCTTCCAAAAGGGGGCCAGGCGGGTGGCGGTGGCCACGGTGGGGGAGGGAAGGGCCTTAAGGCAAGGGGGGGTGGAAGGGGAGGTCTTGCTCCTGGGAAGCCTCCACCCCCTGGAGGCGGAAGCCGCCTTGCGCCTGGGCCTGGTACCCAGCCTGGCCACCCTCGAGGCGGCCAGGGCCCTTTCGCAGAGGGCTTCGGCCTTAGGACTAACCCCCAGGGCCCACCTCAAGGTGGACACGGGGATGAACCGGGTGGGCTTTCCCTGGGAGGAGGCCAGGGAGGCCCTGCGGGCGGTGGAGGCCTTGGGGGTGAGGGTGGAGGGCGTCTATAGCCACCTGGCCACCGCCGGGGAGGACGAGGCCTTCCTCCAGGTGCAAAGGAGCCGCTTCCAAAAGGTGCGGGAGGCTCTGGGAGGAGGGTACTTCTACCACCTGGAAAACTCCTACGGGCTTCTCCTGCACGGGGGGGAGAACGTGCGGGTGGGCCTGGCCCTCTATGGCCTCATCCCCGGCTTTGGCCTAAAGCCCCTCCTCCGCCTCCTGGCCCGGCCCACCCTGGTGAAAAGGCTCAAGGCGGGGGACCGGGTGGGGTACGGCGGGGAGTACGTGGCCCGGGGCGGGGAGTGGCTTTTGACCTTGGGCGTGGGCTATGCCGATGGCCTCCCCCGGGGGGCGGTGCGCTTTGTGAAGGGGCTCGAGGGGGATCTTTACCCGGTGGCGGGCCGCATCTCCATGGATCAGACCATGGTCCTTGCCCCTGGGCCCTTGCCCCTGGAGGCGGTCTTGGAGGTGGTCTCCCCGGATTTCGGTCCCACGGGGCTTTGCGCCTGGGCTGAGGTCCGAAGGACCATCCCCTACGAGGTGGCGGTGCACCTTTCCCGCCGGCTTCCCAGGGTCTACCGCTACGGTGAGGAGGTGCGGGAGGTTCTAGACTAAGCGGGTGCAAGCGGTGCGGCTTTTCCAGGGCTACCTCTGGCACCCCAGGGAGGCTGCCCTGGACCTAAAAACCCTCCTTCCCCAAGAGGTGGAGGGGGCCAGGCTTCTCCTGGACGAGGTGCCGCCTCCCACCCCTTTCTTCCAGGACGGCACCCCCACCCACACCCAGCGCTTCTACCAGCTCACCCTTCTCCTCCTCACCGAGAAGCCGCCCGAGGCCCTGAAGCCCTTGGCGGAGGGCCTGGCCCCCACCCTCCAGGGGATACTGGAGGGGCTTCCCCAGGGGGTGGGCTGGCTTCTTCTGGAGGACCTGCGCCCCCTTTAACCCTTGCGGAGGAGGAAGGCCAAAAGGAGGGAAACCCCGCCTAGGGCAAAGGCCAGAAGGCTTTCCCTCTGGAGGGCGAACCCCTGGGGCCTTAGGGGTTTCAGAAGGCCGGTCTGGTAGGCCCGCACCTGTTCCAGGGGGTCCTGGGCCAACAGGTCCACCGCTGGGGGACTTCCCGGAGGAGCCCCCAGGGTCCACGGGCTGCCCTCCGGGCTGGTGGGGCGCAGGTACCAGGGGGCAAAGGGGTCGAAGAGGCCCACAGCCCCGTAGTAGCCGTAAGGCCCCGGGGGAATCCCTGTGTCCACCGCCACCCACTCCCCCTCCCGCCACACCCTTATGGGCACCCTCTCCCCGGAGGGGGTCCTTTTTTCCCCACCGAACCCCGTGAGGATGTAGGCCACCTCCCAGCCCTGGCCGTGAGGGGTAACAAGCCCGGGGAGCAGGACCTCCTCCCCCCCTTCCCCCGTGTCCAGCCACAGGACCACCGTGGCCAGGCTGAAGCCCAAGGGCCCCTCGAGGGGATTCGGGTAGCGGCTCAGGCGCACCTTGAGCACCAGCCTCCCTTCCCGTTCCTCCCCCGCCAGGGCCAGGAGGTCGGCATACCCCTCCCCCGCCTCCTGGAAAAGGGCCGCCCGGGGATAGAGGTAGGCCAGGCCCTGATCGTCGCCCAAGGGGTCCTGGAAGAGGAAGAGCATGCCCATCTTTATACCAGGGAAACCAGGGCCTTTACCACCTTTTCCGGATCGTGCTGGGCCAAGGGGCCCTCCTCCCGGAAATCCCCGGGGATCACCCGCACCCCGTCCACGGCGAAGGGCCTGGGGTCAAAGGCCACGGGGAAACGCCCCTCCTGGGCATAGCGGCTAAGGACCTCCTCCGGAATGGGGGCGGTGTGCACCAGCACCACCTCGGGCCTCCGGCCCAGGTGGTAGGCGATGGCCTTGTAGTGGTCGTAGGCGGTGTAGCCGTCGGTCTCCCCGGGTTCGGTCATGAGGTTCACCGCGTAGACCAGGGGGGCCTTAGCCGAGGCCAAGGCCTCCAGGAGGGGCTTGGGCAGGAAGCTGGGGATGACGCTGGTGTAGAGGCTTCCCGGGCCCAAGATCAAAAGGTCCGCCTGACGGATGGCCTTTAGGGCCTCCTCCATAACCCTTAGGGGTTCGGGTTCCAGGAGGACTTCCCGGATCTGCCCCCTCTTCTCCCGGATGGCCACCTCCCCCACCACCTCCGTGCCGTCGCGAAACCGGGCCTTAAGCCGCACCGCCTCGGGAGTGGCGGGGAAGACCTGGCCCCGCAGTTGCAGGATGGCGTTGGCCTCGAGGATGGCCTGGGCGAAGTCCTTGGCTTCCTGGTTCAGGGTCAAGAGGAACAGGTTGCCGAAGGTGTGGCCCTTAAACTCCCCTTCCTGGAAGCGGTGGTGCAGGAGCTTGGGAAGGGCGGGATGGTCGGAAAGCGCCGCCAGGCAGTCCACCAGATCCCCCACCGCCGGCAGGCCAAAAGCGGCTCTAAGCCGGCCCGTGGAGCCTCCGTCATCGGTCACTGCCACGATGGCCGTGGTGTTGGCCGTGCGCTCCTTTAGGCCCCTAAGCACCCGGGAAAGCCCGGTGCCCCCGCCAAAGGCCACCACCTTGGGCCCTTGCTCCAGCCTTCTTCGCACATAGACCCGTTCCGGTACCTCCTCGGGCTCGGTGAAGGCGGAGAGCATGCTCCGGTTCATGCTCCTTACCCCTCCCACCAGGAGGAGGAGGCCTAAGAGGCTGAGGGCTAAGGCCCAAGGCTTTGGGGGTGGGGGAGGGAGGAAGTGGGCGAGGCCGTAGGCCGTAAGAAGAACCCCAAGGCCCGCCAAGGCTGCGTAGCGCTTCACCCGCATCCCCGGGTAAAGCCAGCGAAGCGGGGGAAAGCGCCGGGGAAGCCCTTCGGCCGCCCGGTGGAATCCCAAGGGCTTACTCCTCCTTGTCCACATCCCGGTGGCTCACCTCCACCCGGAAGCGGCTTGAGAGCTCCTCGGCGAGCCGTTCCGCCACCGCCACGCTCCGGTGCCTTCCCCCGGTGCACCCCACGGCCACGGTGTAAAAGGCCCTTCCCTCCGCCTTGGCCCCTTCCGCCGCCAGCCCCACCACCGCCAGAAGGGCCCGGTAGTAGGGTTCGTACTCCTCCCGGAACACGTAGGCCTGGACCTCGGGGGCAAGCCCCGTTTTGGGCTTCAGGGCGGAGTCGTAATGGGGGTTGGGCAGGGGACGCACGTCCAGGACCAGATCTGCCTCCTGGGGTGGACCCCACTTGAAGCCGAAGGAGATGAGGCGCAAAAGGAAGCCCGCCTCCTCCCCCAGAAAGCGCAGCAAGACCTCCTTAAGGGCCCTGGGGGAAAGCTCCGAGGTGTCCAGGACCAGGTGGGCCCTAGCCCTTAGAGGTCCCAGGATGCGGCGCTCCTCCCCGATCTCCCGCATGAGGTTGCCCGCCCCTAAGGGGTGGACCCTCCGGGTCAGGTTGTAGCGGCGGAGGAGGACCTCGGGGCGGGCCTCGAGGTAGATCACCGTGGGCTTGAGCCCGTCCAAGGCCCCTTCCAAATCCCCAAAGAAGGCCAGGGCCCGAGCGTCCAGCACCACCCCCGCCCGCTCCACCCCCCTTCTGCCCAGCTCTTCCAGGAGGGCCGGCCACAGGCTTGGGGGGAGGTTGTCCACCATGAAGTAGCCCAGGTCCTCCAAAAAGCCCTTGGCCGTGGTCTTGCCCGCCCCGGATAGCCCCGAAAGCACCAGAAACCGCATCCCCTTGACTATACCCGCCTTCTCAGCCAGAGGTTGAAGAGGGAAAGGAGGAAGACCCCGGGAAGCCCCACCACCCCTACAAGGAGGTCGTGGGTGCGCTCCACCAAAAGGAGGGATAGGCCCGCGATGGCGTTCAAGGTTCCATGAAGGAGGGCTGCGGCCAATACCGAGCCTCCTCCTTCCCGCACCCAAAGGAGGACGGGGGTTAAGGCTAGGGTGAGGAGGATCATCATGGGAACCCCTAGAAGGGGCTCCCTGGGGTAGTTGTGGCCGGCCAGGATGAGGGGGGCGTGCCACAGGCCCCAGAAGAAGCCGATCTCCAGGCTGGCGGGCCAGAAACCCCTTTCCCGGAGCCTTTCCCAAAGGTACCCCCGCCACAGGAGCTCCTCCCCCAAGGCGGCCAGGAGGTTCACCGTGGCCCCCGCCACCAGGGCGGAGAGGATCAGGACCAAGGGCAGGAGTCTCCAGAAGGCTTCGGGGATCCCTGGGGCGGCTTCCGGGGGGATGGTGGACCGGAGGGCATCCAAGCCTTGCCAGGCGCCAAAGGGGAGGCTCAAGGGGATGGAAAGGAGGGTGAGGGCCACGGGAAAGAGCCAGGCGAAAAGCCAGTAGCGGTTGGGCCTTGGGGTGAGGGGGAGGTGGATTCCCTCCTTGCGGGCGAAGTACAGGGCCACCAAGCCGGGAATCCACATGTAAAGGAGGCTGAAGGCCAGGTAGGCAGGGGTATCCACCCTTCCGCCCCCCAGGTAAAAGGCTAAGAAGGCCCCCCAGGAAAGCCCCAGGGCCCAGGAGAAAGCTTGCATAGGCCTCTCCATTTTATCCCTTGAGGAGCCCTCGAGGGCCCTTGGCCCAGGCTCCGGGCCAAAGGGGCTCACCTCATTGGGCCATAATGGGGTTGCATGAAGGCCATGACCTTCTGGGTCAAGCCGCAAAGCTCCATAGAGGCCCTGCCCGAGGCCAAAGAGCTGGTGCAGGACCTCCTGGAACTCTTTTACGAGTACTTCCCCGAGTACGAGGGCTGCCTGGGTTTTTCCCAGTCTCCGAGAAGGCCCCGCTACCTCTTCCTCTACATGGAAGGTCCCTGCGGGGGGCTTCTGCCCTCAGCGGCCCTTTTCCTTAAAGACCTATTGCAAACCGCCTTCCCAGGGGCTGAGGTTAGGGTGTACGGGAAGCCCTGGCCCTAGCGCCTCTTCTTCACCAGCCACTCCTCCTCCCGTACGCCCTCCCGGGCGTTCACCACCCGGGCCAGGACGAAGAGGAGGTCGGAAAGGCGGTTAAGGTAGCGGATAACCTCGGGGTTAACCGGTTCCTCCCGGCTTAGGGCCACCACCTTGCGCTCGGCCCGGCGCACCACGGTGCGGGCCAGGTGCAAGGCCGCTGCCGCCGGGTGACCCCCGGGAAGGACGAAGCCCCGGAAGGGAGGGCTTTCCTCCATATAGCGGTCAATGGCTTCTTCCAGCCCCTCCACATCCTGGGCATCCATACGGGCGATGTTCTTCTCGTAGGGGCTTCCCATGCGGGTGGCCAGATCGGCCCCCAGGTCAAAGAGGGCGTTTTGGATGCGCTCCAGAAGGTCGTGGAGGTCCAGATGCTCCCGGGGAAGGAGGCTTCGGGCCAGGCCCAGGGCGGAGTTGGCCTCGTCCACGGTGCCGTAGGCCTCCACCCGGGGATGGGCCTTCACCACCCGCTCGGCCCCGTAAAGGCCGGTTTCCCCGGCGTCCCCGGTCTTGGTGTAGATCTTCATGGCCCCATTGTAGGTCCTAAAAAACATCCCCCGGGTTTCCCCGGGGGGTTTTGGCGGGCCCGAGAGGATTCGAACCCCTGACCTGCTGATCCGTAGTCAGCCGCTCTATCCAACTGAGCTACGGGCCCAAGCCGACCCTTAAGGTAGCATGGCAAAGCCCCCCTTGTCAATAATGGGTTTGGTGCGGGATAAGCGTCTGGAGGCCCATCTTCTCCATCTTCTCCGGGAGCCCAGGACCCTCGAGGACCTCCACACCCGGCTGCAACCCCTCCACCCTGGGCTTAGGAAGGCCACCCTCTTCGCTCTTCTGGTGCGCCTCAGGCGGGAAGGGAGGGTGCTTTTCTGCGAGGGGCGCTTTTTAGCGGGGGAAGAGGAGGGTGCGGAGGTTTAACCCATCGGTAAGCTGAACCTCCCACTGGCCCCCCGTGGGAAGGTTTTCCAGGGCAAACCGCACCTCCCCCGCCCGGTGCCAAAGGCCCAAGGCGGTGCGGGTGCCATCTATGGCCGTGTGGAAAAGGGAGAAATAGGGGTAGCCCTGGACCCTGGCTAAGAGGAAGCCCCCCTCTTCCCTCAGCTCCACCTGGGGCTCGGCCAGGGGAAGCACGGGACTAACCGTTTCCTTGAGAAGCTGGGTTCCGAGGTAAAGCCCCACCCGGCTGTAAGGCTCCAGGGGCAGACGGGCCTGGAAGTGCAGGATGCCTTCGGAGTCTTTAAGGACGACTACTGGGGCCTCCCGGACTTCTCCAGAGGGGGTTTGGGCCCGAAGATGGTAAGGGGAGGCTTCCCCTTCCGGTTCTGCGGAAACCCTAAGGGGCGGGTTGAAGACCAACTCCCCTTGCCCTATGCGGCCGGAAAAGAGGAGGCCTTCTTCGGGCAGGGATTGGGGCTTCGGGGGAGAGGTCTCCAGGAAACTCTGGGCTCCTTCGTAGGTATAGTCGGAAACCCACTGGGGACCGCAGTAGCTCATGAGGTCATAAAGTTGGCTTGGGTCCTTTAGGGACCCGTTGGCTAGGTCGTAACCCCAGGTGCCGATCTTGCCACCCTCGTAGGGATAGTTGGGGTCGCCGGATACCCCACAAGGGGCGTGTTCCCGGCCAAAGTTATGCCCCAGCTCGTGGGCCATGACCGCGGGGCCGCTTTGGGCATAGTCCCAACCTACCGCCACCGGATAGCCGATATAGCCAATCCCGGCGATGCCCGAGGTGTAGGAAACCTTGACGAAGCCATAGTAGTAGCGGCCGCTTCCGTCGGTTTGGCGCAAGATACGGAGCTCATCCAAAAGCTGGGCCCAGGCGTTCCCGTCCGTGGCGCTCAGGGTGCCGGAGAACGTGTAGGGAGCCCGTTGGGAAAAGGCCACCTCCTTCAAGGGCCAGATGCGCCAGAGGGTCTGGCTGAAGCTGGGCACCTGGGCTTGTTGCCCCTGATGGATTACCGGAACCACGGTGAGGTGGAGCACCGTGCCCGCACCCACGTTGGGGGTTAGGGTTAAGAGGTTGTCGCTTTCGTTGCTCTCGGCCACCTGGTCCTGGGGGTCGGCCCGCAGTTCCACCCGTAGCCCTGGAGCTACCCAACCTTCGGGTAGGGTGGCGGTGCAGGTGGTGGCCAGGTTCCCTGGGTCGGTGGCGGTGGGGATGGGGTTGGGGCAGGTAAAGGTGAGGTTGCCCTGGAAGGTGCTCCCCTGGTACACGGCTCCGGCCAAGGGGTTGCTCAGGGTGATGGGGGAAGGGCTTGCCAGGAGGTGGACCCTAAGCAAGGCGGGCTTGCCTGCCACCAAGCGGAGGTTCTCCTTGAGCACGGTTTGCCCCCATTCCGCCTTGGCGAGGCGCAGGTTTTGGGAAGCCTGGGTAACCTCGAGGGTCAAGGAAGCTTCCTGCACCAGGCCTCCTCCCTGGCCCCGCACGAAGAGGTTGTAGGTGCCGGTGGGGGTGGAGGGGCCTGCGGCCAGGGTTAAGGTCTGGGTAACGGGATTGGGGCCGGTGACGGTTAGGCTTCCCGGGGAGAGGGTTATCCCCGGGGGAGGATTAACTAAGGCCAGGCTCACGGTACCGGTGAAACCGTTTTGGGGTGTTAGGGTGAGGGTAAAGGGCTGAGTTTGCCCCTGGATCACCGTAAGGGTGGGGGGATTGAGCTCCAGCGCAAAGTCGCCAGTGGGGCGGTTGGGAAATAGGCTGTTGCAAGCCCCCAGGAGGAGTACCAAGACCAAGACAAGGGACACCCGTTGGCCCATCCCCATAACCCTAGCCGATGCATGGGCCCGGGGGATGAGAGATGCTATCCTGACCCTTAATGCGCCCGGGGCTCGAGGCCAAGCGGCTGGTCATCAAGGTGGGTAGCGCAGTCCTGGCGGGGCCTAAGGGGCTAGAGCGGGAGGTGATGGCGGAGATCGCTCGCCAGGTCCTGGCCCTTATCCAGGAGGGGCGGGAGGTGGTCCTGGTCTCCTCGGGGGCGGTGGCGGCGGGGATGGCGGCTCTGGGGGTGCCCCGCCCCCAGGATATGCCCACCAAGCAGGCCCTGGCCGCCATCGGCCAGCCCCTCCTCATGGCAGCGTGGCGGGAGGCCTTTGCCCCTACCCCGGTGGCTCAGGTGCTTCTCACCGCCGAGGACCTGGCCAGCCGCGGGCGCTATCTCAACGCCAAGGCCACCTTGCAGGCCATTTTTCACCTTGGGGCCGTGCCCATCATCAACGAGAACGATACCGTGGCCTTCCACGAGATCCGTTTTGGGGACAACGACCAGCTTTCCGCCCGGGTGGCGGCCTTGGTGGAGGCGGGGCTTCTGCTCCTCCTTTCCGACGTGGATGCCCTCTATGAGGATGATCCCAAGAGGAATCCTCTGGCCCGCCCCATTCCCGAGGTGGAACGGGTGGAGCAGGTTTTAGCCCATGCGGGGGAGGGGAACCCCCTGGGAAGCGGGGGGATGCGCTCCAAACTCCTGGCGGCCCGCATGGCCGGGCGGTTGGGTATCCCCACCCTGCTCCTGCCGGGAAGGAGGCCGGGGGTGGTGCTGGAGGCTCTAGGGGGGGCACCTTTGGGCACGTACTTCCATGCCACCAGGCGCTACCGGGGGCAGAGGGCCTGGCTCTATGGGCTTCTTCGGCCCAAGGGGGAGCTGGTGCTGGACGCCGGAGCGGTGCGGGCCCTAAGGGAAAGGGGGGCAAGCCTCTTGCCCGCCGGCATCAAGGCGGTGCGGGGGCGGTTTGGCCGGGGGGAGGCGGTGCGTCTCCTAAGCGAGGGGGGGGAGGAGGTGGGGATGGGCCTGGCCAACTACGCCGCCGAGGAGATAGAGCGCATCAAGGGACATAGGAGCACCGAGATAGAGGCCCTTTTGGGCTACCGCTACACCGAGGAGGTGGTCCACCGGGACCACCTGGTCTTGAAGGAGGAAGGATGATGGGGTTGGGTGCTTCCCAAAAGGGGCTGGAGGAAACCCTGAGGAGGCTGGCGGAGGAGGCTCGGGCCCGGCTTCCGGAGATCGCCAAGGGAAACCGGGACGGGGCCCTTCTCGCCATGGCTCGGCTTCTGGAAGAGGCCTGGCCGGAGGTGCTAAGGGCTAACCGGGAGGACCTGGAGGAGGCCGCAAGGGCGGGCCTATCCCAGGC
Organism: Thermus caldifontis; assembly: GCF_003336745.1. Lineage (NCBI taxonomy): Bacteria > Thermotogati > Deinococcota > Deinococci > Thermales > Thermaceae > Thermus > Thermus caldifontis. The sequence goes on from NZ_QGMX01000003.1 coordinate 151,679, forward strand.
CAAGCTGGACCGGTTGGCCCTAAAGGATAAGGACCTCAAGACCCTCACCGAGGGCCTGCGCCAGATCGCCGCTCTTCCTGACCCCTTGGGCCGGATCGAGGGGCTTAGCAAAAGACCGAACGGCCTCAGGGTGGGGAGGATGCGCGTCCCCCTGGGCCTCATCGGCTTCATCTACGAGGCCCGGCCCGGGGCCACGGTGGAGGCGGTTTCCGTGGCCTTGAAGGCGGGAAACGCCATGCTCCTGCGGGGGGGAAAGGAGGCCTTCCGCTCCAACCAGGCCCTGGTTGCCCTGTGGCATAGGGCCTTGGGGGAGGCAGGGCTTCCCCTGGAGGCGGTGAGCCTGGTGCCCACCACGGACCGGGAGGCCATCCTGGCCATGTGCCGTCTGGAGCTATTGGACCTCCTCATCCCCCGGGGCGGGGAGGAGCTCATCCGGCTGGTGCAGAAGGAGGCCCGGGTGCCGGTTCTGGCCCACGCCAAGGGGGTGAACCACCTCTACGTGGACCGGAAGGCGGATCTTTCCATGGCCCTCCGCCTGGCCCTAAACGGCAAGACCCAGCGTCCGGCGGTGTGCAACGCCCTCGAGGCCGTTTTGGTGCACGAGGAGGTGGCGGAGGCCTTCCTGCCCATGCTAGAAAAGGCCATGCGGGAAAAGGGGGTGGAGCTTCGGGCCTGCCCCAAAGCCCTCCCCCTCCTTATGGAGGCGGTGCCCGCCCGGAAGGAGGAGTGGGACCGGGAGTACCTGGACCTGATCCTTCGGGTGAAGGTAGTCTCGGGCCTGGAAGAGGCCCTGGAGCACATCGCCCGCTACGGTTCCCGCCACACCGAGGCCATCTGCACGGAAGACCCCCATGTGGCCTGGCGCTTCCTGGAGGAGGTGGACGCCAGCCTGGTCCTTTGGAACGCCTCCACCCGCTTCAACGACGGCTTCCAGCTGGGCCTGGGGGCGGAGATCGGCATCAGCACCTCCAAGCTCCACGCCTACGGCCCCATGGGGCCCCTGGAGCTCACCACCACCAAGTGGGTGGCCCTGGGGGAAGGGCAGGAGCGGGAGTAGCGCCCTGCGGGATACCGTGCTAGGGAAGGCCTTTCGCCTCTACACCCAAGCCCACGTCCCCTTTTTCGCCGCCGCCTTGGCCTACTACGCCCTCCTCTCCCTCATGCCCCTCCTGTTCTTGCTGGTGGGGGTCTTCGGCCTTTTCCTCTCGGGGAACGAGGCCCTACGGGAAGGGTTTTTGGGGGGTGTGGAGGCTTTGGCCGAGGCCCTTTTCCCGGCCCGGCCCGAGCTGGCCCAGGACCTCCTGCGCTTCCTCACCCGGGGGGCTTTTCCCCTCACCCTGGTGAGCACCCTCTTCCTCCTCTGGTCCGGAAGCAACTTCTTTGCCGCCTTAAGCTACGCCTTGGGGCTCATCTTCGGCCGGCCCCCTGGTTTTCGCCACCGCCTTTTGGGCCTCCTCATGCCCCTTCTTCTGGGCCTAGGCCTCATCCTCCTTTCCCTTTTGGGCCTGGCCTTGGGGTTTGTCCTCCGTTTTCTCCCCCCGGAGTGGCGGAGCGCCCTAGGGCCTTTTGAGGTCTTCCTGCCCCTTTTCCTGGCCTTTTTGCTCTTCCTCCTCACCTACGCCTTCTTCCGCGGCCTAAAGGGGTTTCGCGGCCTTCTTCCCTTGAGCGTGGGGGCGGGGGTGGCGGCCCTCCTCTTTGAGGGGGTGCGGCTTGGTTTACCCAGGCTTCTTCCTCGCTCGCAATACGAGCTCCTCTACGGGCCCTTGGCGGGGTTTGTCCTGGCGCTATGGGGCCTCTACCTGGTGCTTTGGGTCTTCCTCCTGGGGGCGGTGGTGGCCAGGGTGGTGGAGGACTAGAGCACCCCACGCCCTTTTGCTGGGTTGCAGTATCATGGTTCCATGAGCCCGGCCAGGCTAGCCCCCTAAAGGGAAGGGGCCTGGCCGTCCCCTTCCCCTTGGGGAAGGGTTTTTTTGGGAGGAGGCCCAGCATGGAGAGGTACAACCCGCACGCCATAGAGCCCAAGTGGCAGCGCTTTTGGAAGGAAAAGGGCTTCATGAGGGCTAAGGAGGCCCTGGGGAAAAAGGGGAAGCAGTACGTGTTGGTCATGTTCCCCTACCCTTCCGGCGATCTCCACATGGGCCACCTGAAGAACTACACCATGGGGGATGTCCTGGCCCGCTTCCGCAAGGTACAGGGGTATGAGGTCCTGCACCCCATGGGCTGGGATGCCTTTGGCCTGCCCGCGGAAAACGCCGCCCTTAAGTTTGGCCTTCACCCCCGGGACTGGACCTATGAGAACATCCGCCAGGCCAAGGAGAGCCTCGAGCTCATGGGCATCCTCTACGACTGGGACCGGGAGGTGACCACCTGCGAGCCCGACTACTACCGCTTCAACCAGTGGATCTTCCTCAAGATGTGGGAGAAGGGCCTGGCCTACCGGGCCAAGGGCCTGGTGAACTGGTGCCCCAAGTGCCAGACGGTCCTGGCCAACGAGCAGGTGGTGGAGGGCCGGTGTTGGCGGCACGAGGACACCCCGGTGGAGAAGCGGGAGCTGGAGCAGTGGTATCTGCGCATCACCGCCTATGCGGAAAGGCTCCTTAAGGACCTCGAGGGCCTGGACTGGCCGGAGAAGGTGAAGGCCATGCAACGGGCCTGGATCGGCCGTTCGGAGGGGGCGGAGATCCAGTTCCCGGTGGAGGGCCTGGGAGAGACCATCACCGTCTTCACCACCCGGCCCGACACCCTTTTCGGGGCCACCTTCATGGTCCTGGCCCCGGAGCACCCCCTCACCTTGAGGCTCGCCACCCCCGATAGGCGGGCCGAGGTGGAGGCCTATGTGGAGGCGGCCAGGCGCAAGACGGAGATCGAGCGCCAGGCGGAGGGCCGGGAGAAGACGGGGGTCTTCCTGGGGGCCTACGCCATCAACCCCGCCACCGGGGAAAGGATCCCCATCTACACCGCCGACTACGTGCTCTATGGCTACGGCACCGGGGCCATCATGGCGGTGCCGGGGCACGACAGCCGGGACTTTGAGTTCGCCAAGAAGTATGGCCTTCCCATACGAAAGGTGATCGAGCGCCCGGGTGAGCCCTTGCCCGAGCCCCTGGAGGCCGCCTACGAGGAGCCCGGCATCATGGTGAACTCCGGGCCCTTTGACGGCACCCCCAGCGAGGAGGGCAAGAAGAGGGTAGTGGCCTGGCTGGAGGAAAAGGGCCTGGGCCGGGCCAGGGTCACCTACCGCCTCCGGGACTGGCTGATAAGCCGCCAGCGCTACTGGGGCACCCCCATCCCCATGGTCCACTGCCAGGCCTGCGGGGTGGTACCGGTCCCCGAGGAGGAGCTTCCCGTCCTCCTCCCCGACCTCAAGGACATCGAGGACATCCGCCCTAAGGGGAAAAGCCCCCTGGAGGCCCACCCCGAGTTCTACGAGACCACCTGCCCCAAGTGCGGCGGCCCCGCCAAGCGGGACACGGACACCATGGACACCTTCTTTGACTCCAGCTGGTACTACCTGCGCTATACCGACCCCAAAAACGATCGGCTTCCCTTCGACCCCGAAAAGGCGGACTTCTGGATGCCCGTGGACCAGTACATCGGCGGGGTGGAGCACGCGGTGCTCCACCTCCTCTACAGCCGCTTCTTCACCAAGTTCCTCCACGACCTGGGGATGGTGAGGGTGGAGGAGCCCTTCCAGGGGCTTTTCACCCAGGGCATGGTCCTGGCCTGGACGGACTTCGGCCCCGTGGAGGTGGAAGGGGAAAGGGTGCGCCTGCCCGAGCCCACCCGCATCCGCCTGGAGATCCCGGAGAAGGAGCTTTCCCTGGAGGAGGTGCGGAAGATGGGGGCCGAGCTCAGGCCCCACGAGGACGGCACCTTACACTTCTGGAAGCCGGCGGTGATGAGCAAGTCCAAGGGCAACGGGGTTATGGTGGGGCCCTTCGTGAAGGAGGAGGGGGCGGATATCGCCCGCATCACCATCCTCTTCGCCGCTCCCCCGGAAAACGAGATGGTCTGGACGGAAGAAGGGGTGCAGGGGGCCTGGCGCTTCCTGAACCGCATATGGCGCCGGGTGGCGGAGGACCGGGAGGCGTTGGCGGCCACCTCGGGCCAGTTCGCTGCCGAGGCCCTCGAGGGCCCCGACAAAGAGCTTTACGGGAAGCTTCACCAGACCCTCAAGAAGGTCACGGAGGACCTGGAGAACCTTCGCTTCAACACCGCCATCGCCGCCCTCATGGAGCTTCTGAACGCCCTTTACGACTACCGCAAGGTGCGGCCCGTAACCCCCCTCTACCGCACCGCCATCCGCTACTATCTGCAGATGCTCTTCCCCTTCGCCCCCCACATCGCCGAGGAGCTTTGGCACTGGTTCTGGCCAGATAGCCTCTTTGAGGCGGGCTGGCCCGAGCTGGACGAGAAGGCCCTGGAAAAGGATGTGGTGGAGGTGGCGGTGCAGGTGAACGGGAGGGTGCGGGGGACCATCCAGATCCCCAAGGACGCTCCCCTCGAGGTGGCCAAGGCCGAGGCCCTCAAGGTGAGGAACGTCCAGGCCCACCTGGAGGGCAAGGCCATCGTGAAGGAAATCTACGTCCCCGGCAAGATCCTCAACCTGGTAGTTCGGGAATAGGGAGAAGAAGCCGGGTGGGGACCACCTGGGCCACCTCCGCCGCCACGGGGGTGAGGAAAAGGCCTTCATCCCCCGCCCAGGCCAGAAGCCGCCCGTAGCCCAGGAGGAACCCCTCCTCGTCCAAAAGGCCGTAAAGCCGGTGGGACTCGGCGGGCTCCATGGGGTGCGCCCCCGCGGGGCCGAGGGGAAGGGGCCGGGGCCTGGCCCCCTGGAAGTGGGCAAGAAGCCTTTCCAGGCGGTTTTTCCGCCTCTCAGCCGAGGTCTTTTTGCGAACCCCAGGGAGGGGTGGGGCCAGGCGCACCCTCAGGTCCTTTCGCCAGGAAAGGGCTTGGTAGAACCCTTCCCACCCCAGGACCAGCACCTCGGTGGGAACCAGGGCCTCCACCTGCAAAAGCCGGAACCCTGGGTCCAGGTAGCCATCCGTGTCGGCCACGGCGGGGCTTCCCGGGGGGATGAGGCGGGCTAAGCGCAAGGCCCCCACCACCGCCCGAGCCTCCACCCCCCGGGGGGAAAGGGCCCCCAGAAGGTAGCGGCGCACGGGAGTTAGGGCTCCTTCCCGGTGGCGAAAGAGGGTAAAGGCCCCGGGCAGGGCTCCTTGCCCCGGGTCCAGGTCCAAAAGGTACGCTTCTCCCGCCTTTTCCAGGAGCTTAAGGGCCAGGGTGGTCTTGCCCGCGTCCGTGGGGCCCGTAAGGAGGAGCATCCCCTTGAAGCTACCCCAAGGAGGCGCCACCTTCCAATACCCCTGTGATGTGACGTATTTTTTCCTTTTCGCAGGAAAGTGTTATACTAACCCCACCATGGGGCTCTGGTTTGAGGAAAGCCAGGAGGAGCGGGCGGTCTTGGGGCCTTTCCGGGAGTTTCTCAAGGCGGAGGTGGCCCCGGGAGCAGCGGAGAGGGACCGGACGGGGGCCTTTCCCTTTGGGCTCATAGGGAAGCTTGCCCAGTTTGGCGTCTTTGGGGCCACGGTGCCCGAGGCCTATGGGGGGGCAGGGCTAACGAGCCGGCTTTTCGCCCGCATGGTGGAGGAGATCGCCTATTACGACGGATCCTTGGCCCTCACCGTGGCCAGCCACAACTCCTTGGCCACGGGGCACATCCTCCTTGCGGGCAACGAGAGGCAGAAGGAAACCTTCCTACCCAAGCTGGCCTCGGGGGAGGCCCTGGGGGCCTGGGGGCTCACGGAGCCGGGTTCGGGCTCGGATGCCGCCGCCCTGAAAACCCGGGCGGAGGCGGTGGCGGGAGGGTATGTGCTGAACGGCACCAAGCAGTTCATCACCCAGGGGAGCGTGGCCGGGGTCTATGTGATCGTGGCCCGCACCGACCCTCCGCCAAGCCCGGAGAGGAAGCACCTGGGCATCTCCGCCTTCGCCTTCTTTCGCCCCGAGAGGGGTCTCCGCATTGGCCGCAAGGAGGAGAAGCTGGGCCTCCATGCCTCCGACACCGCCCAGCTTCTTTTGGAGGACCTTTTCGTCCCGGAGGAAGGCCTTTTGGGGGAGCGGGGCAAGGGGTTTTACCACGTGCTCAAGGTGCTGGACGGGGGCAGGATCGGGATCGCCGCCATGGCGGTGGGCCTGGGGAGGGCGGCCTTGGACTATGCCCTGCGCTACGCCAAGGAAAGGGAGGCCTTCGGCAGGCCCATCGCCGAGTACCAGGGGGTTTCCTTCCGGCTGGCGGAGGCGGCCACGGAGCTGGAGGCGGCGAGGCTTCTCTACCTCAAGGCAGCGGAGCTTAAGGATGCGGGCAGGCCCTATACCCTCGAGGCCGCCCAGGCCAAGCTCTTCGCCAGCGAGGTGGCGGTAAGGGCCTGCGACGAGGCCATCCAGGTTCTGGGAGGGTACGGCTACATCAAGGACTACCCCGTGGAGCGCTACTGGCGGGATGCCCGCCTGACCCGCATCGGGGAGGGGACCAGCGAGATCCTAAAGCTCATCATTGCCCGGCGCCTTCTAGAGTCGGTGTGAAGCGGAGGGCCTTGGGGGCCTTCAGGGCCAGCTGGCCGCAGGCGGCTCCCACGTCCTGCCCCCGGCTAAAGCGGATGGAGGTGGGGACGCCCAAACGCCTCAGCTCCTCGGCGAAGGCCAGGATGCCCGCTTTGGGGGTGCCCTCCACCGGGGCCCCTTCCCAGGGGTTAAAGGGAATCAGGTTCACGTGGGCGCTGATGCCCCTAAGCAGCTTGGCGAGAAGCCGGGCCTGCCAGGGGTGGTCGTTTAGGCCCTTGAGGAGGGTGTACTCAAAGGTGACGCGCCTTTTGGTCTTGGCGTAGTAGTGGCGCACCGCTTCCAGGATCTCCGCCACCGAGTAGCGATGGGCGGTGGGGATGATCCTCCTGCGGGTTTCGTCATCGGGGGCGTGGAGGGAAAGGGCAAGCCGTACCCCCAGGTCCTCCTCCGCCAGGCGGTAGATGCCCTTGGGAATGCCCACGGTGGAAAGGGTGATGCGCCTTGGGCTCATGGCCAGGCCCTTGGGGTGGAGGAGGAGGCGGGTGGCCTTCAGGACGTTGGGGAGGTTTAAAAGGGGCTCCCCCATGCCCATCAGCACCACGTTGCGGATCTCCCGGGGGGAGATGCCCTGGTGGTGGGCGATGGCCAGGAGCTGGGAGAGGATTTCCGCTGCCGTGAGGTTGCGGCCAAAGCCCAAGGCTCCGGTGGCGCAGAAGGTGCACCCGGCGGGGCAACCCACCATGCTGGAGAGGCAGACGGTCTTGCGGTTTTCGTAGGGCATGTAGACGGCTTCCGTCTTCTTCCCGTCCAGCAGGGTGAAGAGGTACTTGACGCTTCCATCCCGGCTCGGGTAGGCCTCCACCAAGGCGAACTCGGAGATACGCCACTCCTTGGCCAAGGCCTCCCTGAGGCCCTTAGGCAGGTCGGTCATCTCGGAGAAGTCCAAAGCCCCCCGGGCGTAGAGCCAGTGGGCGATCTGGGCCTTACGGTAGCCCTCGCCGGGAAGTTCCTCGGGCAGGAGTTCCAGAATGGGTTTCATGCCACGGTCACCTTCCCATTGTAGGGGCTGGGGGTGGGCTTTGCCCAGGGGCCTCACCGTAGCCGTCCATACCCTAGCCCCAAGCCCAGGAGGAGAAGGAGTACCCCCAAGGGCCGAGGCCGGGCCAGAAGTCCCAGAAAGGCACCAAAAAGGAGAAGGCCCAGGCCCACTCGCTTGCGCCCTTGCCGGTAGGCCCGGCCCGAGAGGAAGCCCAAGAGGAGGGGAAGGGCCCAAAGCACCAGAAGGAGGAGGCCCAAGAGGAAGGAGAAGGAGGCCATGGTTGGGGGAGGCCTAGAGGCGGTGGTCCTCCGGGGAGAACCCCTCCACCCAGAAGCTCCCGTCGGGACGGTGTTCCTTTTTCCAAACCGGGAGGACCTCTTTTACCCGGTCAATGGCGTACTGGCAGGCGGCGAAGGCCTCCCTTCTGTGCCGGGCCGAGACCACGATGGCGATGGAGGCCTCCCCGGGGTTCACCCGGCCTAAGCGGTGCCAAAGGGCCACCCGGCCCAGGGGAAAGCGGGCGCGCATCTCCCCGATGATCTCCGCCATGACCTTCTCCGCCATGCCGGGGTAGGCCTCGTACTCCAAAAAGGCCACCTCCTCCCCCCGGTTGGGGCTACGGGTGGTGCCCAGAAAGCTCACCACCGCCCCGTACTCGGGGGCCGTGGCCCACTCCACCAAAGCCTTTAGGTCCAAGGGGTCGTGGGTGAGGCCAAAGGAGTCCTGCCCTCCGGAAACCGGGGGCAAAAAGGCCACCTCGTCCCCTTCCTTTAGGGGGGTCTCCCCTTGGGCCAGGGTCTGGTTCACCGCCGCCATGCCGCCATCCAACCTTAGGCTGGGGAAGCGCTTCTCCAGAGCTTCCTTGGCGTGCCGCACCTGGGCGCCTTCCGGGAGTTCCAACTGCAGGCGGTCCGTGCCCGCCTGTTCCCGGTAGAGGGCGAAAAGCCGCACTTCAACCCGCATGCTGTCCAGTATAGACCTGGCTGAGGCTTAAGGCCACGGAGAGGGCCTCGAGGTAGCGCATGCGCATGGGCCCCAAAAGCACGATCTCTCCCAGCCACTCCCCCCGGGCGAAGCCCGCCTGCACCTGGGCCAGGCCCTCTACCTCCCCCACCCGCACGTCCACCCGGCCGGGAGGGGTTAGAACTGCCTCGTCCCCTCCAGCCTCATAAAGGGCCACCAGCCGCTCCAGAAAGCCAGGGTCCCTGGCCTCCGGTTCCTTTAGGGCCTCGGCCAGACCTTCCCGGTAGACGAGGGAAAGGCCTGTGGCGAGGGCCCGGGAGAGGTGGGCGAAGAGCTCCTCGAGGCCCCTGGGGGCTGGGGGCAAGGTGAAAAAGGGCCCCGAGAGGGCTCCTTCCGCCTGTTTCAATCGCTCGGCCGGGAGGGTGAGGGGAAGCCGAACCTCCTTCACCCTCCCCCCTTCTAGGACCAAGACCGCCAGGGTGCCCTCGGACAGAGTTGAGAGGTGGACCTGGAGGACCTTGGGGGAGTTCCTGGGCCTCAGGCGTAGGAGGGCAGGGTACCCGGAAAGCCCCACCGCCATCTTCACCAAGAAGGCCTCGGGCTCCCTGGCGCCTTCCAGGGCCCGTTGGAGCCGCTTTTGGGTGGCTTCGGGTAGGGGTTTGGGGGGAAGGAGGGAAAGGGAGTACTGGCGGAAAGCCTGCCGGGTGGGGACCCGGCCCGCCGAGGCGTGGGGCTTGGAGAGGTAGCCCATCTCCTCGAGGGCGATGAGCTCGTAGCGGACCAAGGCAGGGGAAAGCCCCAGGCCCTCGGCCAGCCTGGCCGAGGGTACCGGGGCCTTGGTCTTGATGTACTCCTCCACCAGGAGGTAGAGAAGGGCCCGCTGCCTGGCCGTCACACCCTCATTGTACCGGGGTCACGGCGGCCTCGTCCTCCTCCCCGGTGCGGATGCGGTAGACCTTCTCCACCGGCAGGACGAAGATCTTCCCGTCCCCCACCTCCCCGGTGCGGGCGGCCTTGAGGATGGCCTCCACCGTGGGCCTTACGAAGGGCTCGGACACCCCGATCTCCAGGCGCACCTTCTCGTGCAGGGCCATCTTCACCGTGGTGCCCCGGTAGGTTTCCACCCTTTCCGTCTCCCCCCCGTGCCCCTGGACCCTGCTGATGGATAGCCCCCGCACCTCCGCCTTGAAGAGGGCTTCCAGGACCTCCTGGAGCTTATCCGGCCGGATGATGGCCACGATGAGCTTCATGCCTTACCTCCCACGGGTTTAAGGGCCGGAGGGTTAGCCTCCGAGAGCACCAGGATGGCCCCCTCGCCCTCCACATAGGCCTCCTCCCCGTGCTGGGTCACGTCCAGGCCCATCCCTTCCTCCTTGGGGCTGGCCCGCAAGGGGGTGAAAAGGCCCACCAGCTTTAGGAGAAGGAAGGTGCCGAGGGCGGAGTAGGCCACCGCCACCCCCACCGCCAGGGCTTGGACGGCGAGCTGCCCTGGGTTACCGAAAAGAAGGCCATCCGCCACCCCGTTCCAGGCCTTCTCCGCCAGGAGGCCGGTGAGAAGGGCCCCTGTGGTGCCGGCAAGCCCGTGGGCGCCGAAGACATCCAAGGAGTCATCCAGCCGGCTCCTGGGCCGCCAGAGGAGGAAGAAGTAGCTGGGGAGGGCGCTTACCGCCCCCAGCACCAGGGCCGACAGGGGAGATACGAACCCCGCTGCTGGGGTGATGGCCACCAGGCCCACCACGATGGCGGTGGCCAGGCCCACCGCCGTAACTTTTCCCGTGCGCAAGAGGTCCAGAAGGGCCCAGACCGTGAGGGTGGCCGCGGGGGCGAGAAGGGTATTCACGAAGGCCAAGGCGGCCACGGCCCCCGAGCCTAGGGCACTTCCCCCGTTGAAGCCGAACCAGCCGAACCAAAGTAGGGCAGCCCCTAGGAGCACGAAGGGGACGTTATGGGGCAGGATGGCCTGGCGGCCATAGTCCTTACGGGCCCCCAGGACCAAGGCCCCCACCAGGGCGGCCACGCCGGCGTTGATGTGTACCACCGTGCCTCCGGCGAAGTCCAGGGCCCCTAGGCTTCCCAAAAACCCCCCGCCCCAGACCCAGTGGGCCAGGGGGGCGTAGACCAAAAGCCCCCAAAGGCTTAGGAAGAGAAGGAGGGCGGGAAAGCGCATCCTTTCCACCAGGCCTCCGGTGAGGAGGGCGGCGGTGATGATGGCGAAGGTGCCCTGGAAGGCCATGAAGAGGAGGTGGGGGATCTCCCCCTTGGCCTCGAGGCCCACCCCCTGCAAGAGGGCATGCCCGAGGCCTCCCAGCCACGGGCCTCCCTCGGCAAAGGCCAGGCTGTAGCCCAAAAGGGCCCAGCCCGCCCCCACGAACCCCAAGGCGGCGAAGCTCATCATCATGGTGTTCAAGGCGTTTTTGCTCCGCACCAGGCCCCCGTAGAAGAAGGCCAAGGCCGGGGTCATGAGGAGGACCAGGGCCGTGGAAACCAACATCCAGGCCGTGGCGGCTCCATCCACCCCTTCCGCCAACGCCAGTCCTGGGAATCCGCCTACCGCTAACCACAGGGTCTTCCGCATGGGTCCACACCCCCTTGGCCCTAAGGGTAGCACTCGGTTTGCCGATCGTCAAGATATAGCTTGACAGTTAGCAAATACTAGTGAAACATGCAACGCAAAAAACGCTAGAAAGCTGCTTAATGTAAACAAAAAGATTGACGAAAGGCAACATGAGGCGGAACACATCCTCCTCCAAGCCCCCTGATCCACCCCGGGCCCCTGCCCTTAAACTGAGGCCCGTGACGTGGGAGGAACTCTTGGATCGGCTTTCCCTGGGTCAGGATGAGCGCACCCTTTTCCTGCCCCCAGACCTCTCCCCGGAGGAGCTGGCCCGCTACGCCGCGGGCCTGGCCAACCACCGGGGGGGAATCCTTTTCCTGGGGGTGGACCGGGAAGGACGGGTGGTGGGGGCCTCGGAGATCCACCCCTTGCAGATCACCCATGCTCTGTTTCAGCTCACCCAGGGGCTTCTCTTGCCCTATGTGGAGGTGGTGGAGGGGCCCTTGGGCCGGGTTCTAGCCCTCCACGTGCCCCAAAGCCCGGCGGCCATCGCTGTGGGGGTGGGGAGGGTGCCCTTTTGGGATGGAAAGCGTCTCACGGAGCTTAAGATGGGCCAGGCCCTGCCCGAGCCCGACTTCACCGCCCAGGTCCTGCCGGCGGCGAGCCTTTCCGACCTGGACCCGGTGGAGGTCCTGCGCCTAAGGCGCATCCTGGAGGAACGGGGGAGCAACCTGGCGGCCTTGCCGGACCTCGAGCTCCTCTTCGCCCTGGGGCTTTTGGAGCGGGTGGAGGGGGAGGAAAGGCCCACGGTGGCGGGGCTTCTCCTTGCGGGCACCCCCTTGGCCTTAAGGCGGCTTCTCCCCCAGGCGGAGGTGAGCTACTACTTCCACGAGAGCGAGGAGGGGTACACCTTCCGGGAGGATTTGCTTCGCCCCATCCCCGCCCTTTTGCAGCGGCTTAGGGACCTGATCCAGGCCCGGAACCGGGTGCGCTACCTGATGGTGGGGCTATTCCGCCTCGAGGTCTGGGACTTTGACCAGGAGGTTTACCGGGAGGCCCTCCTCAACGCCTTGGTCCACCGGGACTGGCAGAGCCCGGATGCCATCCAGGTGCACCACTACCCGGATCGCCTGGAGGTTTCCAACCCGGGAAGCTTCCCCCCCGGCATCACCCCGGAAAACATCCTCCGCCATCCCCCCAAAAGGCGGAACCCCCGTCTGGCCGAGGCCCTTTACCGGCTTGGCTACGTGGAGCGGGCGGGAAGCGGGGTGGACAAGATGTACCGCCTCCTCCTCAAGTATGGGAAGGAGCCCCCGGAGTACCGCCTTTTCCCCGAGGCCCTCACCCTGGTCCTTTACAATCCGGAGCTGGACGAGGCCTTCGTGCGGGAGCTGGCCGAGGCCCAGGAGCGCCTGGGCGGCTTCAGCCTGGACCACCTCATCGCCGTGGGCCACCTGCGCCGGGTGGGGGAGGCCACCTTGGAGGAGCTTTCCCGGGCCTTGCAGCTTCCTCCCGAAGCGGCCCGTAAGGTCCTTTCCCGCATGGAGCGCATGGGCCTTTTGCGCAAGGAAGGGGGGCGGTACCACCTTCTAAGGCGCGACCCTTTGGGGGAGAGGGTGCTGGGCCTTTTGGAGAGGCCCCGTTCCCGGCGGGAGGTGCAGGAGGGGCTTGGGCTTTCCCCAAGGGCGGCCTTGGTCCTTTTGAACCGCCTCATCCGCGAGGGCAAGGTGGAGCGGGTGGGCCGGGGGGCGGCCACCCGTTACCGGCGCCTCTAGCCATGCCCCACCTGGTCCTCTACCAACCGGAAATCCCCCAGAATGCGGGGAACATCGCCCGCACCGCCGCCGCCTTGGGGTGGCCCTTGCACTGGATCCGGCCCCTGGGGTTCCGCCTGGGCGACCCCAGGCTCCGGCGGGCGGGCCTGGACTACTGGCCCCATGTGGACCTCCGCCTTCACCCTTCCTGGGAGGCTTTCCTAGAGAGCCTCCCTTCCGGGGCGCGGGTTTGGGCCTTCAGCGCCAGGGGAAGGACGAGCCTATACCAGGTGCGTTTCCAACCGGAGGACTACCTCCTCTTTGGTCCTGAGACCCGGGGGCTTCCCCCCGAGGTGCTGGGGAGGTTCCCCAGCGTCCACATTCCCATGCCGGGGCCGGTGCGCTCCTTGAACCTGGCGGTGGCCGTGGGGGTGGCAGCCTACGAAGCCTACCGCCAGCTTGGGGCATGATGGAAGGGTGCGGGCCTATACCACCGCCCACCTTCAGGTGGACCTTCCCCAAGGCCACCCCTTTCCCCTCTACAAGTACCGGGGGGTGGCGGAGGCCCTGAGAGGCCTCCTTCCCATCCTGCCGGCCCCCGAGGTCCCCCGGGAAGCCCTCCTTCTTGCCCACTGCCCGGAGTACGTGGAGAAGCTTTTCACCGTGGGGCTTTCCCGGGAGGAGTCCTTGCGCCTGGGTCTTCCCTTTAGCCCAAGTCTCCTGAAGCGGGCTCTACATGCGGCGGGGGGAACCCTGGCTGCGGCCCTGGATGCCTTGGAGCTGGGCTTGGGCCTCAACCTTTCCGGGGGCACCCACCACGCCTACCCCGACCGGGCCGAGGGGTATAGCCTCTTCAACGACGTGGCGGTGGCCGTGGCCTGGCTGAGGCGGGAGGGTTTTTGGGGCCGGGTTTTGGTGGTGGACCTGGACGCCCACCAGGGCAACGGCACGGCAGTCTTCTTCCAGGAAGATCCCACCGTTTTCACCCTTTCTCTGCACGGGGAGCGGAACTACCCCTTGAGGAAGGAGCGGAGCGACCTGGACGTGGGCCTCCCCGATGGCGTGGGGGACGAGGCCTACCTAAAGGCCCTCGAGGAGGCCCTGGAACGGGCCCAGGCCTTCCGTCCGGAGCTGGTCTTTTACAACGCCGGGGTGGACGTGCTCAAGGGGGACCGGTTTGGCCGCCTGGCCTTGAGTCCGGAAGGGGTAAGGAAGCGGGACGAGCGGGTGTTCCGCCTGGTGAGGGCCTTGGGGGTGCCCTTGGTGGTGGTGATGGGCGGGGGGTATAACCGCGATCCCCGGCTTACGGTGGAGGCCCATGCGGAAACCTACCGGCTGGCCCTAAGCTCCTTGGCGTAGGTGGCCACCGCCTCCTCGAGGCTGAAGCCCAGGTTGCGGTAAAGCTCCAAGGCCCCGGTTTCGTGGTCGTGGGCCCGGACCCGGAGGAGCTTGGCCCCCTTCCTCTTGGCTAGCCTGGCCGCCTCGGCCAAAAGGGCCCGTCCGATGCCCTGGCCCCGGACCTTGGGCACCACGCCGATATAGGCCACGCTGGCCTCATGGTCCTCCAGCTCCACCTCGGCCAGGCCCACGGGGCTTTCCCCCTTGTAGGCCACCAGGAGGTGAACATGGGGGTCCTGGAAGTGTTCCCAAAGCTCCTCGTCCGTCCACTTAAGGCGCAAGGCCCAGCCCTCCTCGCTTTCCCGGTAAAGCTCCCGGTAGACGGCGGGGCCGGGAAAACCTAAGCGGATCACCACCCCTTCGGGGGGTGGGTAGTCCAGGCCCTCAGGGTTCTTGACGAAGAAGTAGGTGAGGTGCAAAAGGCCGAAGTCGGCCTGTTCCAGGGCTTCCCGCACCGTGCGGTTCTCCTCCCGGGGGAAGGCGTAGAGGCGCTCTAGCCCGAGCTCCTCCGCCCGCCTCTCCGCCGCCTGCAATAGGGGTAAGAGGTCCTCCTCCCGGTAGGCCAGGGGCCCCTCGAGGGCCGCCCCATCCCAAAAGGCGTAAAGCCCCACGTACCCCGCCACCTCCCCGTCCCTCAGGAGGACCAGGCCGTCCTCCAGCTCCTCCGCCAGGCCCTCCAGGTCCCGGGCCTCCGGGGCCAGGACCCCCCGCTTGGGGCTTTCGTCCATCCAGCGGAGAAGCTTTAAGAGCCCGGGAAGGTCCTGGCGGGCCACGGGCCGGATCATGCCTCCAGTTTACTCCCCTTTCCCTGGGGAAAGGCTAGGGACAAGCGTCCAGGTTCAAGGCCTTTACCACCCCCTCCTCCCCGTAGAACTCCACCACGGAAAGCCGGGCGTAGTCCTGTTCCACCCGGAGGCCCTCTTCCGGGGGAAGGGGCAGGACCAGGTTCAGGGCGGCGCGGTTTAGGGTGCAGTTCCCCACCACCAGGAGGGCCTGGCCTCGGTGCTTTTGCAAAAGGGTCTTCACGGCCCTTTGCCCTCGGGCCCAGGCCTCCTTCAGGCTTTCCCCTCCCGGGGGGGCAAAGCCGGCCTCGTCCTCCAGCCAGGCGGCCACCTCCCGGGGATACCGCTCCCTTACCTGGGCGAAGCTTTGCCCTTCCCATTCCCCCCAGCTTCGCTCCCTGAGTTCGGGAAGGAGGGCGAAGGGCACCCCTAGGGCTTCCGCCAGAAGCCCGGCCCCCTCGGCCTCCGCCAGGCTGTCGGGGGCGTAGACCCAGGCCACGGGGTAGCCCTGGGCCAGCCTGGCCAGGGCGCGGAGGGCCCGCCTGCCCTCTTCCGCAAGGGGAAGGCCCGGATGGCTGTAAAGGACGTGTTCTGGGTTTTCCACCGGCCCGGCTCGGGTGAGGATCAGGGTGGTTTTGGGGTGGGGTCCTTGGAGGAAATGGGCCAGAAGCCCCATGGGTCTAGAATACGGGGGTGGAAAGGTGGGTCATCGTGAACCCGGCGGCGGGGCGGGGCAAGGTGGGGAGGCTTTCCGGGGCCATCCTCAGCTCCGCGCGGGCCAAGGGGGCTAAGGCCTTCCTCACCGAGGGGCCGGGCCACGCCACGGAACTGGCCCGGGCGGCTCCCCCGGGGGCGCGGGTGGTGGCGGTGGGGGGGGACGGCACGGTGCATGAGGTTTTACGGGGTCTTGCCGGTGCGGAAAAGGTTTTAGGGGTGGTGCCCATCGGTAGTGGCAACGACTTCGCCCGCATGCTGGGCCTGAAGGGACTTCCCTGGAAAGAGGCCTTGGACCTGGCCCTCTTCGCCCAGGAGGAGGCCATAGACCTCTGTTGGGTAAACGGCGAGCCCTTTGGGGCCTCCCTGGGCATCGGCTTTGACGCCTTGGTGGCCAAGAAGGCCCTCACCGCCCCCTCCTTCCTGCGGGGTATGCCCCGCTACCTTTACGCCCTCTTTGGGGTGCTTAAGGAGCTCCGCCTGCCCGAGGGGCGGGTGGTGGTGGAGGGGGAGGAGGTGCACCGGGGACCTTTGCTCCTGGTGGCGGCCATGAACGGGCCCGCCTACGGGGGTGGCATCCCCATTGCCCCCATGGCCGATCCCCGGGATGGCCAGCTATCCGTGATCCTGGCCCGCTCCTTCACCCGGCCCGGGGTGGTCCTCATCCTGCCCCGGCTCCTTTTGGGTCGGCACCTTTCCCATCCCCAGGTGGTGGCCTTTAGGGGCCGGGAGGTGACGGTGGAGCTCGCCCACCCGGTTCCCGCCCATGCCGACGGGGAGCTTCTGCCTGAGGCCAGCCTATACCGGGCCCGGGTGGAGCCTTTGGGCCTTAGGGTGGTGGGGGGAAGGGCGGGGGAGAAGGGGGAAAGGCCCCTCCTAAGCCCAGTGGGGGCGGGTTGAGGCCAGGTGGCCCAGGGCTTGAAGGGGGGTCGGTGACCAGGTATCATGGCCTGGTCATGAGGGTGTCTAAGAGTTACTTTAAGGCTCATGCCCTCGAGCTTCTCCGCCAGGTGCAGACCACAGGGGAGCCCTTGATCCTCACGGACCGGGGCCGGCCTGTCTTGGTGGTCCAGCCCTATCGGGAGGAGGACCACCTGGACAGGCTTAAAGGGACCCTGGTGCTTTACCAGGACCCCTTGGAACCCACGGGGGAGGCGTGGGAGGCCCTGGGGTGAAGGCTCCACCTTTTCTTCTGGACACCCACGCTTGGGTATGGTTTTTAACGGGCTCGGACATGCTCCCCGTAAGCCTTAGGGCCCGCCTGGAGGAGGCCCGTCAGGAAAAGCGCCTTTTCATTTCCGCCATCACCCCCTGGGAGGTGGCGGTTTTGGCCCGTAAAGGGCGCATCGTCTTTTCCTTGGACCCCAAGGACTGGTTGGAGGCGGCTCTACGGGTTCAGGGTATCCAGGTGGTTCCCCTGGATGCCCAGGTGGCGGTGAGGGCCGCCTACTTGGACCTTCCCCACCCTGATCCTGCCGACCGCTTTATCCTGGCTACCGCCAC
Source organism: Thermus caldifontis (assembly GCF_003336745.1). Taxonomy (NCBI): domain Bacteria; kingdom Thermotogati; phylum Deinococcota; class Deinococci; order Thermales; family Thermaceae; genus Thermus; species Thermus caldifontis. The sequence continues at coordinate 168,950 of NZ_QGMX01000003.1, forward strand.
GAGGTTAGCCGCGGTCCTGGTTACCCGGGATGGGAGATTGCGGTCCTATGGGGGTGTGCGTACCCTCTGGGATTAGAGGTAAAGGCGGTAACGCCTCCCCCGCAGGAGCTCCCCCACCCGCCTCGAGGCCTCCTTCAGGACCTCCTCCCGAACGCCTTCCGCCACCCACCCATTCTAGCCCCTATACTTAAACCATGCGTGGCCTTTCCGAAAGGGTTAAGGGCATGAAGCCTTCTGCTACGGTGGCGGTGAACGCCAGGGCCCTGGAGCTGAGGCGCCAGGGGGTGGACCTGGTGGCCCTGACGGCGGGGGAGCCCGACTTCGACACCCCCGAGCACGTGAAGGAGGCGGCCCGGCGGGCCTTGGCCCAGGGCAAGACCAAGTACGCGCCCCCGGCGGGCATCCCCGAGCTTCGCGAGGCCTTGGCGGAAAAGTTCCGGAAGGAGAACGGCCTTTCCGTCACCCCTGACCAGACCATCGTCACCGTGGGGGGTAAGCAGGCCCTTTACAACCTCTTCCAGGCCATCCTGGACCCCGGGGATGAGGTGATCCTCCTGGCCCCCTACTGGGTGAGCTACCCGGAGATGGTGCGCCTGGCGGGAGGGGTGCCGGTGGAGGTGGAAACCCTGCCCCAGGAGGGCTTCGTGCCCGATCCTGAGCGGGTGAGAAGGGCCATTACCGGGCGCACCAAAGCCCTGGTGGTGAACTCCCCCAACAACCCCACGGGGGCGGTCTACCCCGAGGAGGTCCTAAGGGCCCTGGCGGAGCTGGCCTTGGAGCACGACCTTTACCTGGTTTCCGACGAGATCTACGAGCACCTCATCTACGAGGGAGCCCACTTCTCCCCGGCTCAGGTGGCCCCGGAGCACACCGTCACCGTGAACGGGGCGGCCAAGGCCTTTGCCATGACCGGCTGGCGCATCGGTTACGCGTGTGGCCCCAAGGAGGTCATCAAGGCCATGGCCGACATCTCCAGCCAGTCCACCACCAGCCCCGATACCATCGCCCAGTGGGCCACCCTCGAGGCCCTCACGGACCAGGAGGCCTCGAGGGCCTTCATAGAGATGGCCCGGGAGGCCTATAGGAGGCGGCGGGACCTCCTCTTGGAGGGCCTTGCGGCCCTGGGCCTAAAGGCGGTCCGCCCCAGCGGGGCCTTCTATGTCCTCCTGGATACCTCCCCCTTTGCCGAGGATGAGGTGAGGGCGGCGGAAAGGCTTTTAGAGGCGGGGGTAGCGGTGGTGCCGGGAACGGACTTTGCCGCCTTTGGGCACGTGCGCCTCTCCTACGCCACGAGCGAGGAAAACCTAAAGAAAGCCCTGGAGCGCTTCGCGCAGATTCTGCAAAGGGTCTAGGTCCTCAGGTTCCCTCCCATACCGGAAGGGCCTCCAGGGAGAAGCGCCTTAAGGCTTTGGGGTCGGATAACCGCTTGCTGGCGTCCAGGATCTCAATGCCCAAGAGCTTGCCTTCCGCATCCCAGTCCAGGGCAATGCCCTCTCCTACTTCCTCCACGGTGGCCGGTCCCTCGCCAAAGGCAATGTATAGGGCATCGGCTTCCGGGTCATAGGTAATCCGCATGGTTCTCCTCCTTCACCCCCCCTTTGGGCAGGAAGTAAACGTAAACCGTTATGACCACAATCGCGTCCGTTTTCTCAACGAATATGGGGCGCACCTGTTTTCTATTGTAGCGCTTACCGTTCCAGTAGCCCTCAAAAGGAAACTCCCAAAGGCATTCCCATCGCCCTTGGGTTGTGGGTCTCCAAGGAGCTTTCTGAATGCAGGCGATCACCTCGTCCGCAGTAGCTCCTCGGGCCAGGCGGAGTGTGGCGTGCTGGGTAAACAAGATGGGCTTCTTGGACATACTCCTGGGTCTAAAAGCCGCGCTTCCTTTTAGGGGCCAAAAGGAGCAGGGCGGCCCCCACCGTCACGCACACATCCGCCAGGTTGAAAACGGGAAAGTGGGCGATGGGGGGGATGGAGGTTCCCAGGTCCAGGTAGTCCACCACAAAGCCCCGGCCCAGGCGGTCGATGCCGTTGCCCAGGGCCCCCACGGCGATAAGGGAAAGGGCCAGGGTTGGCCAGAAGGCGTAGCGCCTTTGGGCCAAAAGGTAGAGCAGGAGGCTTCCCACCCCCAGGCTAACCCAGCCCAGAAGGAAGGCCTGGCCTTCCAGCATGCCAAAACCGGCCCCCGTGTTCCTCACCAGGGTGAGGTAGAGGAGGTCCCCCAGAAGGGGCCTGGGCACCGGGGAAAGGTTTTCCAGGGCCCAGAGCTTAAGGATCTGGTCAAAGGCTAGGAGGAGGGGCACGAGAACCGTGGGCATCCCCTTGAGTCTACCCAATCCCCTTTGTGCTATACTCCATAGGGTTTGCCTTCGGGCACGGGAGGGTCGTATGTCCAAGGTGTGCGAGATCAGCGGAAAGAGGCCTATCGTGGCCAATAGCATCCAAAGGCGGGGCAAGGCCAAGCGGGAAGGGGGCGTGGGCCGGAAGACCACCGGCATTTCCAAGCGCCGCCAGTACCCCAACCTGCAGAAGATCCGGGTGCAGGTGGCGGGGCAGGAGATCACCTTCCGGGTGGCCACCAGCCACATCCCCAAGGTTTACGAGCTTCTGGACAAGGCTAAGGGGCTGAAGCTGGAGGGCCTTTCCGCCAAGGAGATCAAGGAGCGGCTTCTCAAACTCCTCTAGCCCGGATTGCCCCCTTTGGCGAGACCCCTTAGGGGGTCTTTTTTGTAGCATAGGCCCATGGTGTGGAAGCCGGGCCACTACCTCCTTCTGGCCCTGGCCCTGTATGCCCTGGTCATCACCCTGGGGTTTTCCCAGAGGGGAAGGCAGCTTTCTAGCCTGCGGCAGGAGGTGCGGGTGCTGGGCCAAAAGGCGGCCTTGGCTCCCGAGGGGTACCTGCTTCCCCTGCCCGGGGCCTGCCTGCCCACCCGTTCGGAAAACCTCCCGGGGGCTCCCCGCCCCTACCGCAAGGGGGTGAGTGCGGGCTTCGTGTTCATCGGGGGGGATGCCTGCGTGCCCGTGGTGCGGGGGATGGGGGTGGTGGCCGCCGCCGCTGGGGAGGTGGTGAAGGTGGAAGGGGACTACAGGGAACCCTCCCCCGAGGAGTACCGGAGGCTCCTCGAGGCGGTGCGAAACGGGGCCTCCCCGGAGCAGATGGACCTCCTAAGGGGCCTCGAGGTCTGGATCCGCCACCCCGACGGGCGCACCAGCGTCTACGCCCACCTCGAGGGGCCTTACCCTGGCCTTAAGGTGGGGCAGAAGGTTCTCCGTGGTGACCCCATCGGCTACGTGGGGAACACCGGGCTCATGGGTGGGGCTCCCCGTCTTCTCTTTGAAATCTGGGAAGGGGAGCCCGACCGGGGGAGGTTCCTCTTTCAAGGCCTATCGGGGGAGGAGCTCGTAAGGGAGGCCAAGGCCTTCTTCCGCTTAGAATAGCCCCATGCGCGAGGCCTTCGCCCGGGTTTGGGAAAACCCCTATGTCCGGGTCCTGGTCTACCTGCTCCTCCTTTATTTGGCCTATCGCTTTCTCCTCCGGGCCTGGCCGGCCCTTTCCATCCTGCTCACCGCCTTTGCCATCGCTTACCTAACCCATCCCGTGGTGCGCTTCTTTGAGGCCAGAAGGCTTCCCCGGCTCCTGGGGGTGGTGCTGGTCTATCTGGGGCTAGGCCTTTTCCTGGGGCTGGCCTCCTTCCTCACCGCCCAGACGGTTTTGGAGCTTTCCCGCCTGGCCCAGGAGCTTCCCCGGCTCCTGGACCCCTTCCTTTCCTGGCTCCTGGACCTGCCCAATCGGGTTCGGGCCATCCCTATCCCCGAAACCCTGAACCCCATCCTGGCCGAGGCCAGCCGTAGCCTCCAGGGCCTTTTGCAAGGCTTCTTGGAAACCCTGGTTCGCTGGCTCCAGGGGCTTCTCTCCCAAGGGGGCAACCTCCTGGGGTTCTTCACCTCCTTGCTGGGTGGCATCTTCCAGCTCCTTACCGCCCTTACCCTTTCCGTCTACTTCCTCTACGATCTTCCCCGCCTGGCTCAGGCGGCCCTACGGGTTTTCCCGGAGCCCTACCAACCCTTGGTGGCCGACCTGGCCCACAAGCTGGACCGGAGCGTGGGGGGGTATGTGCGGGGGCAGCTTCTGGTGGCTTTTCTGGTGGGGCTCATGGTGGGGGTGGGGCTAGGGCTCGTGGGGGTTCCCCTGGCCGCCAGTCTGGGCTTTCTGGCGGGGGTCTTTAACCTGATCCCCTTCGTGGGGGTGATCGTCTCCGGGGTGCCCGCCCTGCTCCTGGCGGCCACAGGGGGGTGGGGCAAGGTGCTTTTAGCCCTTTTGGTCCTCTGGCTGGCCAACCAGGTGGAGGGGAATCTCCTGGGGCCTTTCATCGTGGGCCGCTCCACCCGGCTTCACCCGGTGACCGCCATCGCCGCCATCCTGGTGGGGGCCACCCTTTTCGGCCTCTGGGGAGCCCTTTTGGGGGTGCCTGCGGCCGCCTTTCTCAAGGTGCTTTTGGAGGAGTATTACCAGAAAAGCCGCTTCTACCGGGAGGGCTAGGCTTCCATTTCCGGTCTCCCACCGCCCAGGTTGGGGTTGCCGGGGTCCCCACCCTGGCGCCAGCCAGGGTGGGGTGGTCTCACCGGGGCCCCCGCCCTGGCCTGGGCCAGGGCGGGGTGGTATCACCAGTGCCCCCCCGCCGCCATGGCCTCCCGGAACCAGCGGGGTATCTCCTTGCCAAAACGCCTCTCGGCAAACTCCCGGGCAAAGGCCCCGTAGCTTCCTTGGCGGATCGCCTTCCGGGCCCTTTCCGTAAGGCGGTGCAGAAAGCGAAGGTTGTGCAGGGAAAGGAGGATCCCCCCAAGCATCTCCCCCGCGCGCACCAGGTGGGCGATGTAGGCCCGGCTGAAGTTCTGGCAGGCGTAGCAGTCGCAACCCTCTTCCAGGGGCCTGGGGTCTTCCAGGTAGGGGGCGTTTTTCAGGTTGATCCTTCCTTCCGGGACCAGGGCGGAGCCGAAGCGGCCTGTGCGGGTGGGGTAGACGCTGTCAAACAGGTCCACCCCCAGGCCCATGGCCGCCACCAGGTCCTCGGGATGCCCCACCCCCATGAGGTAGCGGGGCTTTTCCTGGGGAAGGATCTCCGTGGAAAGGGCCACCATGGGGAACATCTCCTCCTTGCTCTCCCCCACGGCCAAGCCCCCGATGGCGTAGCCGGGGAGGTCAAAGTGCACCGTCTCCCGGGTGGAAAGGGCCCGAAGCTCCGGGTCCGTTCCCCCTTGGGCGATGCCGAAGAGAGCTTGGTCGGACCGGGTTTTGGCCTTGAGGCTCCGCTCTAGCCAGCGCAGGGTGCGCTCCAAGGAGGCCTTCAGGTATTCCGGAGGGGAAGGGTAGGGGGGGCACTCGTCAAAGGCCATGATGAGGTCCGCCCCCAGGGCCTCCTGGACGGCGATGCTCCCCTCCGGGGTGAGCTTTACCAGACTTCCATCCAGGTGGCTTTGGAAGATCACGCCTTCCTCGTCTATGCGCTTCAGGTGGCCCAGGCTCATCACCTGGAAGCCCCCGGAGTCCGTGAGCCAGGGGCCACCCCAGCCGGCAAAGCGGTGGAGCCCGCCCAGGGCCTGCACCCGTTTTGGCCCCGGGCGGAGGAGGAGGTGGTAGGTGTTGGCCAGGAGCACCTGGCTGCCTATGGCCTTCAGGTCCTTGGGCAAAAGCCCCTTCACCGAGCCCTGGGTGCCCACGGGCATGAAGAGGGGGGTTTCCACAGGGCCATGGGGGGTGGAAAAAAGCCCCACCCGGGCCCGGCCGCTTTGGGCTTGGATGGCGAAGCGAAAGGGTTCCATCAGGCCTTGGAAAACCGCCGTTCCACGTAGTCTTCCAGGATGCCCAGGAAGTCCTGGACCAGGTTCTCCCCCTTGAGGATGGTGAGGAGCTGGCCGTCGGCGTAGACCGGGGCCTTGGGTTCCTCCCCGCTTCCCGGCAAGGAGATGCCGATGTGGGCATGGCGGCTCTCCCCGGGGCCGTTCACCACGCACCCCATCACCGCCACCTTGAGCTCCTCCACCCCAGGGTATTGGGCCCGCCACTCGGGGAGCCTGGCCTTTAGGTGGGCGTTAACCACCTGGGCCAGCTCCTGGAAGAAGGTGCTCTTGGTGCGGCCACACCCCGGGCAGCTGGTGACCTCGGGGGCGAAGCTACGGAGGCCTAGGGCCTGGAGGATTTCCTGGGCCACCTCCACCTCCCGGGTGCGGGGTTCATGGGGAGCGGGGGTGAGGGAGATGCGGATGGTGTCCCCGATCCCCTCCAGGAGCAAAGGGGCGAGGGCTGCGGTGCTGGCCACAATCCCCTTCACCCCCATGCCCGCCTCCGTGAGGCCCAGGTGGAGGGGGGCCTTTGTGCGGCGGGCCAGCTCCCGGTAGACCCAGACCAGGTCCTTAGCCTTGGACACCTTGGCGGAGAGGACGATCTTGTCCTCCCCTAGGCCCAGTTCCCGGGCCGCCTCGTAGGAGCGCACGGCGCTTTCCACCAGGGCTTCCAGAAGCACCTCGTGGGCGCTTTTGGGCTCGAGGCGGCGGGCGTTTTCCTCCATGAGCTCGGTGAGGAGGGCGGGGTCCAGGCTTCCCCAGTTGGCCCCGATGCGCACCGGCTTGCCCAGGTCCAGGGCGATGCGGATCATCTCCCCGAAGTTTTCGTCCTTGTGCCGGCCCCGGCCTAAGGTGCCCGGGTTGATGCGGAACTTGTCCAGGGCCTCGGCCATCTTGGGGTACTTCCGGAGGAGGAGGTGGCCGTTGAAGTGGAAATCCCCCACCAGGGGTACCTCCACCCCCTCTTCCCCAAGCCGCCTTTTGATCTCGGGTACCGCCTGGGCGGCCTCCTCGTCGTTCACCGTAAGGCGCACCAGCTCGCTCCCCACCCGGTAAAGGGCCAGGACCTGGGCCGTGGTGGCCTCCACGTCCGCTGTGGGGGTGTTGGTCATGGACTGCACGGCCACGGGGTGGGCGCCTCCCAGGGGAAGGCGGCCCACCCAGACCGTGGGGGTAGGGCGTCTCATCCCCCTTATGTTACGGAAAAGCCCTCCGGGGAAAAGGGGGTATGGGCTGCAAAGGTCTGGACGTTGTTAGGTTTGTGTTCACTCCTCGTTAAGCTCCCGGAGGCTATCCTATCCCCAGAGGGGTGAGAAGGGACATTGGATTAGGGGAGAGGTCCAGGGATTGGCGACAGGATTCTTCTGACAAAAGCTTAAGGGAGGCTTAAGGCAAAGGGCTTTGGCTTGACATGAGAGGGAGTTGTGCGTAAGATTAGCCTCGGATGCCAGGGGAAGCTCTCGAGCAAAGAGAGAAAAACCTAATCCTGGCGCCGGACCCAAAGGGGGAAACTCGGAAAACCCCGAAGGGAAAAGCACTAAGGAGGTGTACGGTATGAAGGGAGTAAGGCTAAAGGCTCTAGGTTTGGCCCTTCTCGGGGCGCTGGGGTTGCTGTTTGCGGGTTGCGGCCAACAGCAACCTGGCCAACCCCAGACGGGTACCCTCGAGGTCACCGTACAGGAGACCAACGGGGCGCCTATCCAGGGGGCTTCGGTGAGTGTGAACGGGGTCCCCGGAACCCAGCTCACCAACGCTCAGGGTAAGGCCTCCTTCACCCTGACGCCCGGGGACTATACCGTTAACGCTTCCAAAGCGGGTTATAACCCGGGGAGCACGCAGGCCACAGTGACCGCAGGCCAAACCGCTCAGGCCACCATCACCCTAACCAAGATCCAGACCCCTCCTCCTAGCGGGTATCGGATCGGCTCCATTGAGCTCCTCTCTGGCTTCCCCAAAGACGCCTCGGGGCTTCTCCCCCTTAACCAGGAGGAAAACCCCCACAAGGACGTTAACCTCTACGCCGCCCAGACGGAGGAGCCCGTCTGCTTCCGCTTCCAGGTGAAGGACGAGCAGGGCAACCCTGTGGGCGAGGGTGTGCGGGTGAAGGTGGAGAGCTTTGAGTACGGCGGGGTTACGGTGGACGTGTCCTTCGGCTGCGAGCCCAACCTCCAGGGCCGGGACTACGGCTACACCGATGCCCAGGGCCAGGTGTACTTCACGGTGAACGCGCTGTACAGCAACATTATTCAGAACGTCTTTTTGCCAGAGCCCATCAAGTTCACCGCCGTGGCCACCGACGAGCGCACCCAGACCGCGGCCCGCACGGAGTTCAAGGTCTGGTTCTTCAACATCTCCCACCTGTACTTTGCCCATGAGGAGGGCAACCAGCTTCCCTTCCAACCGGAAACCGCCCAAATGGCCCCCACCCGCACCGGCCACGACTTCGGCGCCATCACCAACATCTTCAACCAGAACCGCGACCTGATGGCCCACACCTTCACCAGCTTCGTGCGGCTCAAGCAGCCCGCCGGTGAGGCCTTCTATCCCGGTGCTTCCCTCCCTTGGGTGGACAACTCCACCTACGAGATGGTCTACACCCTGATGGGCGGGGACGTGAACGATGTGCAGTGGGTGGCGGGGTGCGATTCCGGCGCGGGCACCACCTGTGTGGACTTCAACGGCTCCGGGGTGGTCCTGAACCTGAAGCCTACGGTAACCCTCCAGGACCTGCCCAAGGAGGTGCAGGTCAAGGCCACTATGCGGGTGACGGTAGAGTACGGCGACAGCATCTACACCTTTGACCTCAAGGACTACACCTTCACCAAGCGCTGGGTGGGCGCCTACCTCACGGTGAACAAGTACGTGGACAACCACGTCCTCACCTGGTACGGCCCCGACCGCACGTTGAGCGCCTCCAGCCAGACCTTTGATGGCAACTACACCAGCACCGTCCACATCGTGGTGACCAACCCCTCCCAGTCCCCCATGTACAACGTCACCATCCGGGATGCCCTGCCCCCCGAACTGGGCGTGGTCACCAGCAAAATCACCGACAATGGCACCTACGACCCCGTCAACCACGTGGTCACCTGGAACTACAGCCAGTTCGCCGCCCTGCAGCAGGTGGACCCCGGGGAGACGGTGGAGGTGACCTTCCAGGTCTACGTGCGCCAGAAGCCGGGCTTCTGCGCAGATCCCAGCCTGGTGGGGCCGAACTACGTGGTGCCTGCCCTGTATGGGGCGGGTGGCATAGCTAGCCAAGCTGGGGCCAATGATTGCCAGAGGCCCTACGACGACCCCTACAAGGTCACCAATGGCCTCCAGATCAACGACGTTACCGCTTCCGGCTTCCTGCAACCCAACGGCCAAGGCCCGCAGCTGCTCTTTGACTACACCCCCGTGGCGGACGAGTCCGACATCTGGGCGGTGCGGCCCATCTTTGACATCGACAAGCAGCTGAAGAGCGCCTCCCCCATCACCCAGGGCGCTTCCGCCCTCTTTGAGATCGCCGTCACGCATGAGGACCGGACCGAAAGCGAGGCGGCCTATGGGGCGCTCGAGGCCCTTTACCCCTGGGAGTTTGGCGACAACACCCAGGGCACGGGCCACCGCTCCCCCACCTACCAGCTCCGCACCAACACCTACGCCCACGACCTGGAGGTGACGGACGCCTTTGAGGTGGGCCTGGACTTCACCGACGCCTCCGACTTCGTTGGGGCTGGCCTCCTCTCGGGTGGCGCGGCCCAGCCCTACGACCCCGTGGTGGGCAAGCGCTTTGAGTGGACCCCCATGAGCATCCAGGCGGGGAGCACGGTTACGGCGCAGATCTTCCTCACGGGCAACCTGCCTACCCCTGAGGATGAGGTTTGGGACAACTGCGCCTTCCTGGGTGCGCCCCAGCTGAACCAGCCTGCGAATGTGACCGGGACGGCCTACTACGGGCCGTGGGTTCCGGGCCGGGTGGTCTGGAGCAAGAACCAGCTCACCTACGCCACGGAGGTTACCGGCACAGACGGTAGCTTCAACACCAGCCCTGCCCTTAGCGACGCCGAGGTCCAGGGCCGCATCCACTCCTGCGCCGGCGTGGAGGTGGTGCCGCCGCCGCCCTCTCCCTACCTCTCCCTCACCAGCCACGGGGAGTACAACAGGGGTACAAATGGTTCCGATCCCTTCGCCGACCCCACCGGGACTCCTATCCCTGGCGACACCGTCAACAACACCAACCCCGGCGGTACCCCCACGGAGGGCATCCCCGTGAACAGCACCTTCTGGTACAAGGGCACCATCTTCAACACCGGTGCGGCGGACGCCACGGGCGTCACCTACACCGCCACCCTCACCGGGACCACCTACGTGAACTTCGTCAACTCCCCGGCGACCCGGATCTACGTCCTTGACGCTACCAACATAGTGCAGAGCATCCTTAGCCCGTCTACTTTCACCTCCACCAGCGTCACCTTCTCCGGCTTCAACATCCCCGCAGGCGGCCTGGCCCGGGTGGTGATCGAGGCCCGGGGCGTGGCGGTGGGCCAGCAGGAGTACTTCCGCCAGGAGGTCACCTACAGCAACAACACTTACCCGCAGCCCCTGCCCCTGGTGACCCAGGAGACTACCACCATCGCGCCTTAAGGCGTTAGGCCTTCTGCCCCCCGGGCCCACAGGGCCCGGGGGTTTTCTTTGGTCCAGGGGATGTGTGGTGTCTTGGAGGACCTACCTAGGAACCCCCTTTTGCGGATACCTGGCCCCGCAGGATGGTAACCGCTTGGGGTTTTCCGTGGGCAGAGTGGGGGACGGGTAACCCGGGGGTTTTAGGGAAGGAGCACGAAATGCTCCACCGTGCAGGCGTAGGAAAGGCTTAGGCCTTCCTCCACCTGGACCCAGCCAGCGCTTCCCAGGCCGCTTACCCTAAGCCGGTAGGCCCCAGGGGCCACCTGATATATCCTGGCCCGCCCCTGGCCGTCGGTGAGGAGGCGCAGAACCTCCGGACCCTCCAGGGCCACCTCCGCCTGGGCCACGGGGCGTCTCCCGATGGGGCTTTCCGGGTCCGGACGGAAGACCCGAAGCTGCAGGCAGGCGCCAAAGCCGTACTGGTCAAAGGGAGCCCCCAGGAGGCCGGCGGCATCCAGAAGGCCTTGGGACCTGAGGCCCCAGCGTAGGGGAAAGGGCCAGCGGTACCCTTGGGCCTGGACCAGGGCCAAGGCCCCGGCCACCAGGGGGGTGGCGAAGGAGGTACCGTCCCAAAAGGCTTGGCCCCCGCCTGGGATGGCGGTCAGGATCCTTTCACCGGGGGCTCCCACGGTGTACCAGGGCCCGAGGTTGCTAAAGGGGCTGGGCTGGCCTGCGGGACCTGTGGACCAGACCCCCACCACCCCGGGGTAGGCGGCAGGGTAGTAGGGCAGGGTGAGGCCTAGGTTGCCCGCCGCCGCCACCAGGCTCACCCCCCGTTCTATGGCGTAGACCACCGCATCGTAGAGGGCCTGGCTGTAGCCCAGCCCCCCCCAGCTCAGGGAGAGGACCTTGGCCCCGGCGTCCACCGCATAGCGGATGGCGCGGGCGGCGTAGAAGTCCCCGGGGTAGTCGGGCTGGAAAAGGCGCACCGGCAGGATGCGGGCCTTAGGGGCCAGGCCGTAAAGGGGCCCCTGGCCTGCCAGCAAGGCGGCCACGGCGGTGGCGTGGGGGTCGGGGGTGGGCCCGGGCAAGGGGATGGGGGCATCCGCTACCGGATCGTACCCGGGGAGGAGGCGGCCTTGGAGGGCAGGATGGCTGGGGTCGGGCCAGCCGTCCAGGAGAGCGATGACCGCTCCTTCCCCCTCGCTTGCCGCCCAGGCCTCGGGGGCGCGCACCGCCTCCAGAAACCATTGCCAGGGGTTGGGGGTGTTCTGGGGGGAAAGGGCTAGGGGGAGGGGTTGCCGCAGGCGTTCCCCCGCACCCAGGGGCTCCCGGTAGCGGATCCCTGGGCCTTCCCCAGGTGGCACGAGGAAGAGGGCCAGGCCTAAGGCGGGCTCCACGGCTAGCGGAGGGCCCAGCTCGTTCGTCAATCGGACCAGATCCTTCTCTTGGGCATAGCCCACCACCCAACCCCCGGATGGGCTCGTAGCCAGCCAGGGAACCTGGGTACAGGCCGCCAGGGCTCCGCCCAGGATTAGAAGAAGGACCCTCTTCATGGCCGTACCTCAAAGGTAGCGGTGGGGCCAGGGAAGGGTAGGCCCAGAACCTGCCCGGCCTGGTCCACGGCCAGGCTGTAGGCCCGGGGGTCTTCCCCCGAATCGGTGGCGTAGGCCAGGTATACGCCCCAGGTGTAGGTCCTTCCCGGGATCAGGGGGGGGCCAGCCCAGGGGATGAGGGTTTCGGAGGCAGGGCTTGGGGGGAAGAGGGTCACGCTGCTTCCCGTGTGGAGGTCAAAGAGCACCAGGCGCAGGGCCAGGGGTCCGGGAAGCCCGGGGGACAAGCCCACCCGGAAGCTGGGGGTAGGTGGGGCCGTCCCTAGGGGTTCCAAAAGGGTCATGTGAAGGGGGGACAGGGGGGTTGTGCAGGCCTGGGAAATGAGGGGTGGACCCGTGGTCACCACGGTTTCCAGGCGGTAACAAACCTCCTGTCCCGGCCCGAGGTCGGGGCCCTGGTCGTAGGCCTCCCCCAAGAAGGGAGGGTACTGGCCTACAAGCCTCTCCCCCTGGAATAGGCGGTAGCCTAGGGCATAGGGTACAGGCTCCCAGGTGAGATGCACGAAAATGCCTGGCGGACGCTCCCCCAGGTTGAGGGCTTGCAGGGGCTGGGATAGCGTGAAGGCGATGGCTTTAAGGGGTGGCGGGGCTGCTGGGTCCTGGCCTGTGGAAGCGCCCAGCCGGACCGGGAGCAAGAGGTGGGTGCGGTTGTTGTTGGCATCGTACGCCACCACGTGGAGGGTTGTGGGTCCGGGTGGACCCGAGGACAGGCTGGGGGGAAGGGTCAACCATCCGGTATCCGCGGTCTGGTCCCACACCAGCTGGCCGGGGGCGGCCAGGGGCAGGGTGGGGGGGCTACCCAGCCGGACCATGATCTTCTGGATGGGTAAGCTGCCAGAGGTCCTGATGCGCACGCTCTGTCCGGCCGCCAGCAGGGAACCAGCCGGAATGCCTTCCAGGTACAGGCTGGGAGCGCTTTTGGGCCAACCGGGGTAGAAGGCGGGAAGGAGGATGGGGTCAAACCGGCTGGCGGTGCCCACGACCAGCCCTTCTATGCGACTGGCCGCATACCCTTCCCGCTCCACCTGGGCGGAATAGGTTCCCTGGGGCAAGGTGATGCGGTAGAAGCCTTGGGCATCGCTTTGGGTGTGAAAGGTTCCCCAGGGGGAGCGCAGGGTTATCCCGGCTAAAGGAACGAGGGGACGGGTGGGACCTTCCTGGACGTATCCTTCCAGCTTTCCGGAGGGAGGGGGCTGAAGGTAGCAGGCCCCCAATAGGGCTATGCCTAGAAAGAGCAGAAAGGAAGAGCCCACTGCTCTCATGATGGAAGCTACGGCCTAAAGGCCAGGCCAAAGGCCAAGGTGGAGCGCTGGCCCATCTGGCCGTCAAAGAGGTAGCGCTGGTGCCCCTCCAGGAAAACGCTCAGGTTAGGTACCACCCGCACCCCGGCCCCGATGAGGAGCTGGCCGAAGGGTGTCCCCTCCAGGTAGAGGCCCCCGCCCACCCCGAAGTAGCCGTCCAGGTCCCCGTAAGAGGCGCGGAAGGTGAGGTCCAGGCTGGCGAGGCCCTGGCTGGGCTCTGCGAAGGGGGCTTCGTAGGCCAGGCGGAGGCCCAAGGGTCCCAGGAGGGCGTCGTGGCCCAGGAGAAGCCGGCCGAACCACTCCCCGGTGACGTCGCCCCGGTAGCCGGCCAGGCCCAGGTAAAGGGGAAGGCGGCTTGGGGTAAGGGTGCGCTTCAGGGAGGCCACCTCCTCCTCTAGGGCCTGCAGCCGGCCCTCGGCATGGGCCTGGCGCTCTTCCAAAGCCCTTAGGCGGTTCTCCAGGGCCTTTAGGCGGTTTTCCTGGTCCGAAAGCCCTTCCTCCAGGGCCCTAAGGCGAGGCTCCAGGGCCTGGAGACGGGCCTGGGCCTCCTCGGCCAACTTCCGGGCCTCCGGTAGGTCCTTTAGGCGCTCTTCCAGCCCCTTAAGGGCCTCCTGCTGGGCGCTCCGGGCCCCTTCCAAGGCAGCCAAGCGGTCTTCTAGACCCTTTTGGGCGGCTTTAAGGGCTTCCTTCTCCGCCTTCAGGGACTCCAGTTCCTTGGGTTCCACCTGGGGCCTGCCCTCCAGGGCCTTGAGTTGCCTTTCCAGCTCTTTGAGGTCCTCCTGGACCCTTCTAAGGTCTTCCTCCAGGGACCGGGCTTGCAAGGCTTTTTGGGCGGCCTCGAGGCCCTTTTGGGCTTCCTCCCGGGCCTTAAGGCGTTCCTCCAGCTGCTTCAGGGCCTCCTCCAAGGGGCGGGTGTCAGCCTGGGGTTGGCCTTCCAGGGTTTTGAGGCGCTCCTCCAATGCCTTGGCTTCTTCCTTAAGACCGGCCATCTGCTGGCTTTGGTCGGCAAGTTCTTCCTGGAGGCGCTTCACCACAGAGAGGAGGCGGTCCACCTCCTCCGGGGAAAGCCGGTCCAGGCCGTAGGCGGCCAAGAGGCGGTAGAGGGCTAGGGCGGCTTCCTGCCGGGTCAAGGGTTCCCGCCAGCGGAAGGTGCCGTCGGGGTAGCCGATGAAAACCCCTTTGGCTACCAGGAGTTCCACCGCTTCCCGGGCCCAAGGGGCGGCCGGTGGGTCTTGGATCTCTTGGGCTAAGACCAAACCTAGGGACACCACGAGGAGGATCCAGAGGCGGCTCATGCCCACTATTGTATCAATACCTTACTCCAGCTCCATCCCCATGATGTGGTACCCGGCGTCCACGTAGACCACCTCCCCGGTGATGCCGCCCGAGAGGGGGGAGAGGAGGAATAGCCCCAGGTTCCCCACCTCCTCCTGGGTGATGTTGCGCCTAAGGGGGGCCACCTGGGCCACCCGGTCGTACATCTTGGTGAAGCCTGGGATGCTCCTGGCGGCCACGGTGCGCACGGGTCCGGCGGAGATGGCGTTCACCCGCACCCCCTTGGGGCCAAGCTCGTGGGCCAGGTAGCGGACGCTGGCTTCCAGGGCCGCCTTGGCGATGGCCATCACGTTGTACCGGGGCACCACCTTTTCGCTGGCGTAGTAGGTGAGGGTGACCAGGCTTCCCCCCTCCTTTAGGAGGGGTTCTGCCCGCTTTGCCACGGCCACCAGGGAGTAGGCGGAGACCTCGAGGGCCAAGAGCCAGTCCTGGCGCCGGGTGTCCAGGTAGCGGCCCTCCATGGCCTCCCTTGGGGCGAAGGCGATGGCGTGGACCAGGTAGTCCAGTTCCCCCCAGGTTTCCTTGATCCCAGCGAAAAGCTGGTCCAGCTCCTCGTCCCGGGTTACGTCCGCTTGGAAGGTGAGGGCCTTTAGGGGGGCGGCCAGCCGCTCCACCTCCTCCTTAAGCCTTTCCCCTTGGTAGCTGAAGGCCAAGGCCGCCCCTGCCTGGTGGAGCTTTTCCGCGATGGCATAGCCCAGGCTCCGCTGGTTGGTGACGCCCATGATGAGGGCCTTCTTGTCCGAAAGGTCCAGGGTGAGCATGGGGGGATTATACCCAAGGGAGCAAGGCTAAGGGACTAGGCTTACGAAGGGGGCCTTTGCCCTTCTGCCTTTTGCAGAAGCACGAACCAGGCCTCTTTCAGGGAGAGCACCCATACCCCCCGGACTTTACGCCCCATAAGGGGGCCGAAATGTTTGCGGTCACCGGTGACCAGGAGGTCGGCCTTGGCCGCCCAGGCCGCGGCAAGGACAGGGGCGTCTTTGGGAGGTAAGCCCTGCCTGAGGGCCTGGTGGACTAGCCGGGCTGGGGCCTCGGGGACCAGGACTACCCCTAGGAAAAGTTCCTCAAAAAGAGGCCAGGTCTCGGGCCGTTTAAGGAGTAGGTTGCGCCTCGCCTCCTCCAGAGCGTGGGGAGAGGTTAGGAGCTGGGCTTCCGCCCGTTTGGCCAGGGGGAAGAGGCTTCGGGCTCTCCCCTCCTGCCAAGCGGCGGCAAAGAGAACGTTGGCATCAAGGAAGAGGCGCATCAACCCTCGCCCAGAACCTTAGCTAGGCGCTCTTTTTCCTCCAGGGTAAGGCGATCCTCCTCCAGGAACTCCTGGATGCGGTTTTGGGAATAGATCTCTATGGGATAAACCCCGGCCGGCTTGAGCACGATGGTCCCTTCGGGGGAAAGTTCCACTAGAAAATAGGCCTCGCCCTCGAGGCCCAAGGCCTTGAGGAAGCGCTTGGGGATGGAGATCTGCCCTTTGCGGCTAAGCTTTACCAGCTCCATGTACCCAGTTTACCCGATATTCCAAAAGCTTGGTTTCCTGGTTTTTGGCAAGTTACACGGTGGGATCCAGACCCGTTAGTGCCGGCCGGTAGGGTCAGCCGGGATGGGAGGGCGAGGTTGGCCCGGCCTGGTACTTGGCCAGCCAGGCGTTGAGGGTGGCCGGGGATACCCCGCGGATGGCCTCCACCTTCCCGTTCCACTCCAGGACCACCCCGGCGGTGGGGCTGCCCACCA
The DNA here is from genome assembly GCF_003336745.1 of Thermus caldifontis. Lineage (NCBI taxonomy): Bacteria > Thermotogati > Deinococcota > Deinococci > Thermales > Thermaceae > Thermus > Thermus caldifontis. The sequence goes on from NZ_QGMX01000003.1 coordinate 185,373, forward strand.
GCTCGCTGATCTTCCTGGCCGCTTTGGGATCCTGCCGGGCGTTGACGAACTCAAAGGGGATGCCCTTTTGCACCAGGAACATCTTCACGATCTCGCAGGGGCCACAGCCGGGGATGCCGTAAAGCCGCACCATACTCCCTCATGGTACCATGGCTTTCCTGGGTGGTACCATGAGAGCATGGCGCAAGTGGCGGAAAAAACCCAGTTTGTGGTACTGGTGGGCTCTAAAGGCCGGGTGGTACTCCCGGCGGAGGTTCGGGAGGCCTTGGGGCTTAAGGAGGGGGACCCAATTCTCCTCCGCCGCCGCCAGGATGGCTCCTTCGAGCTGGTGAGCTTCCGCCAGGTAGCCCACCGGGCCCGCGGCCTCCTCAAAGGCCTGTCCCCAGGGGTGAGCCTGGTGGATGAGCTGATCCGGGAGCGGCGGGAGGAGGCCAGGAGGGAGGAGCTGGAGTGAAGGCAGTGCTGGATGCCTCGGCCTTGTTGGCCCTGATTTTGGATGAACCCGGAGCCCAACGGGTGGAGGAGGCCTTAGCCGGAGGGGCGGCCATCAGCGCCGTAAACCTTGGGGAGGTGCTTTCTAAAGTTGCGGAACGGGGGTGGGATCCCCAGGAGGTTCAGGAGCGGTTGAGGGGGGAAGGTATTCTAGAGGCCCTTAGGGTCTTCCCCTTCACCGAGGAGGATGCCCTTTGGGTGGCCCGTCTTCGTCCCCTCACCCGCCCCTTGGGGCTTTCCCTGGGGGATAGGGCCTGTCTGGCTTTGGCCCAGCGCCTGAGCCTGCCGGCCCTTACCGCCGACGTTAACTGGCGTGGTCTTTCCCTAGGGGTGGCCGTGGAGGTGGTGCGCTAGCTGGCTAGAATGGAGGCCATGCGCCTGGTGGACCGCCACCCCGAGGTGGATTTGGAAAGGCTCCTGCGAAGCTTTGCGCCCCCGCCCCGTTTTCAGTCTGCCACCTTTGCCACCTACCGGCCCGATCCCCGCTATCCCTCTCAGACCCTGGCCAAGGAGCGCCTGCGACGATGGGTCAAGGACCGGCCTAAGGGCTTCTTCCGGTCCCGGCTTCCCGGGCCGCAAGGGCTCTACCTGGACGGGGGCTTTGGCGTGGGGAAGACCCACCTCCTGGTGGCGGCCTATTGGGAGGCCCCTCCTCCGAAGGCCTTCCTTACCTTTGAGGAGCTCACCTACACCCTGGGCCTGATGGGGCTAAGGGAGGGGGCCAGGCGTTTCGCTGGCTTGCGCTACCTCTTCCTGGACGAGTTTGAGCTGGACGACCCCGGCAACGCCCAGATGGTCACCCACTTCCTGGCCCTCACCATGGACAAGGGCCTAAGGGTGGCTACCACCTCCAATACCCCGCCCGGCGCCTTAGGGGAGGGGCGCTTCCACGCCGACCAGTTCCGGCACCAGATCCAAGGCCTGGCCCGGCGCTTCGCCGTGGAGCGCATCGAGGGGGAGGACTTCCGCCACCGCCATCCGGAGCGGTGGCCCGCCCTCCTTTCCGATGCCGAGCTCCTGGCCCTCTACCGGGAAGACCCTCGCCGTAAGACCCTGGACGACTTTCCCAGCCTTCTCGCCCACCTCTGCACCCTCCATCCCATCCGCTACCGCTATCTCCTAGAGGGGGTGGAGGTCCTCTACCTAAGGGGCCTCGAGGCCATCCCCGACCAGAACGATGCCCTCCGCTTCGTGCACTTCGTGGACCAGGTGTACAACCTTAAGGTGGCCTTGCGGGCCTCCGGTGCACCTCTAAAGGAGCTTTTCCCCGAAGATTACCGCCACGGGGCCTTCGCCAAGAAGTACGGGCGGGTCCTTTCCCGGTTGGCGGAGCTTTTGGGGTAGCATGGGGGCATGGACCTGGCAGAAAGGCTTGCTGAGATGGCCCAGGCCCTATCCCAGGCCAGCGCTGCGGTGGGGATCCTCGAGGCCATAGAGGAAGTGTTGGACGATTACCAGGATGGGGAGCTTTCCCTGGAGGAGGCCATGGAGGAGATCCAGGGCCTGGTGGAGGAGTTCCAGGCGGTCCGGGCCCTTTCCGAGATGACCCCGGAGGAGCTGATGGCCCTGGCGGAGGAGGAAGAGGAGGAAGAAGGGGGCTTGCGGTCTTAATGAAGGTGACAGCCATCGTCCTGGACTCGGTGGGCCTGGGGTATCTGCCGGACGCCGCCCTTTTTGGGGACGAGGGGGCGGATACCCTGGACCACACGGTGCTGAAGACCGGGGTGGAGCTTCCCCACCTGGCCGCTTTGGGCCTGGGATGGGTGAAGGGGGTCCACACCCTGCCCCGGCCTGAGCCCCAAGGGGCCTTTGGCCGCATGCGGGAGGTGAACCCCGGCAAGGACACCACCACCGGGCACTGGGAGTTCGTGGGGGTGTACCTGGAAAAGCCCTTCCGCACCTATCCTGAGGGTTTCCCCGAGGAGCTCCTTAGGGCTTGGGCCGAGGCCATCGGGGTAGGGGGGTGGCTTCTCAACCGTCCCTACTCCGGCACCGAGGCCATCCGGGACTACGGCGAGGCCCACCTCAGGACCGGCTTTCCCATCGTCTACACCTCGGCGGATAGCGTCTTCCAGGTGGCGGCCCACCTGGAGGTGGTTCCCCTGGAGGAGCTCTACCGCTTCTGCCAGGTGGCCCGGGAGATGCTTAAGGGGGAGCACCAGGTGGCCCGGGTGATTGCCCGGCCCTTCGCCGGGGAACCGGGGAACTTTTACCGGCGGGAGGATTTGCGGAAGGACTTTGCCCTGGAGCCTCCCCGGAATGTCCTGGACCTTCTTAAAGAGGGGGGCCTCGAGGTGGTGGGGGTGGGGAAGATCCCCGACATCTACGCCCATAGGGGCTTCACCCGGGAGGTGAAAACCCGGGATAACGCCGACGGTCTGGAGAAGACCCTAAGCCTTATGGAGGAGCCCTTTTCCGGCCTGGTCTTCACCAACCTGGTGGACTTTGACGCCAAGTACGGGCACCGGAGGAACCCCCACGGCTACGCCCGGGCCCTTAAGGAGGTGGACGATTTCCTTCCCCGCCTCCTGGAAGCCCTGGGCCCTGAGGACCACCTCTTTTTGGTTTCCGACCACGGCAACGACCCCACCTTCTTCGGCACCGACCACACCCGGGAGTATGGGATGCTCCTCTGGGTGGGTCCTGGGGTGAAGGGGGAGCTGGGTACCCGGGAGAGCTTCGCGGATCTGGGGGCCACCTGGGCTAGGCTTTTTGGCCTTACCTGGGAGGGCCCGGGAAAGAGTTTGCTATAGGCCATGCCCCTCACCTGGCGCGACCTCCTGGACATCCTCCTGGTAGCCATCCTCTTCTATTACCTTTGGCGCCTTATGGCGGGAACCCGGGCCCTGAACCTGGTGCGGGGGGTCTTGGTTTACTTGGCGGTTTGGTTTCTGGCCAGCCTTCTTGGGCTTTCCACCCTCTCCTGGCTTTTGGGGAACGCGGCCACCCTGGGGGCCTTTGCCCTGATCGTGGTCTTCCAGCCGGAACTCAGGGGGCTTTTGGAGCGCATCGGTCGGGCCCAGGGGCCCAGGGCCCCTTCCTTGGCCCTGGAGGAGCTCCTTTTGGGCCTAGCCCGGCTTTCGGAAAGGCGCTACGGGGCCATCCTGGCCCTGGAACGGCGCACGCCTTTGGGGGAGTATGCGGCCACAGGGGAGGTGTTGGAGGCCCGGCTTTCCGCGCGGTTGTTGCAAACGGTGTTTTATCCCGGGACCCCCTTGCACGACGGCGGGGCCATCCTGAGGGGGGATCGGCTTTTTGCCGCGGGGTGTGTCTTTCCCCTTTCCGAGGTCCGGATGGGCCTGGGCACCCGGCACCGGGCGGCCTTGGGGCTTTCCGAGGTTTCCGATGCCCTGGTGATCGTGGTGAGCGAGGAAACGGGGGCCATCAGGCTGGCCGAGGGGGGAAGGCTTTCCCCGCCCATGAGCCTCGAGGCCCTGAGGGAACGGCTCAAGGAGGTGCTCCGTGCGTGACTGGGCGGGCTTCCTCCTCGCCCTTTTGGCGGCCTCCGCCGTCTGGTACTCCCTAAGGGAGAGGGCTCCGGTGGTGGAGCGGGCGGTAAGCGTGCCCCTGCAGGTGGTGGGCCTGGGAGGGGAGCGCACCGCGGAGGGGGTACCCAAGGAGGTCCTGTTGCGCCTAAGGGGGCCAGCCCCCCTGGTGGAGGGGGCCAGGCTTCCCGTGTCCGCCTACCTGGACCTCTCCGGGGCCGAGGGGGCCTTTTCCCGGGAGGTGCGGGTGGCCGTGCCCCAGGGGGTGGAGGTCTTGGAGATCCGCCCCGCCCGGGTGGAGGGCCGGGTGGAGGCCATCCTCACCCGCACCCTCCCGGTGGAGGTCCTTTCCCAAGGTGCCTGGGTGGAAACCCAGCCCGCCTTCGTGGAGGCCAAGGGACCGAGGAGCCGGGTGGAGGAGGCGGTGGTGGCCCTGGGCCTGGACCTGGGAGGGGAGACGGTGGCCCTCACCGCCTTTGGCCCCCAGGGGCCCCTTCTTGGGGTGGAGCTTTCCCCGGCCCAGGTGCAGGTGGTGGGGCGGGAGGTTCCCCTTTTCCGCAAGGAGGTCCCCCTGGTCCTTAAGCCCCCGGCGGGCCTTAAGGTGCTGGACTACGCCCCCAGGACCGTGGAGGTGGTGGGGCCCAAGGAGGCCTTGGCGGATTTGCTTCAGGTGGAGGCCAGGCCCCAGGGGGGCTTTCGCCCTGGGGAGGTTTCCGGGCCGCTTCTCCTCACCCTGCCCCCGGGGGTGAGGGTTCTCGGGGAGGTTTTGGGAAAGGTGCGGCTTGCGCTAGAATAGGTAGGATGATCTACCCCATCCGCCTTTACGGGGATCCAGTATTGCGCAAGAAAGCCCGGCCCGTTCAGGACTTTAAGGACCTCAAGAAGTTGGCCGAGGACATGCTGGAGACCATGTTTGCGGCCCGGGGCGTGGGCCTGGCCGCACCCCAGATTGGGCTTTCTGAGCGCCTTTTCGTGGCGGTGGAGTACGCCGACGAGCCCGAGGGGGAGGAGAGGCCCCTAAGGGACCTGGTGCGCCGGGTCTATGTGGTGGCTAACCCCGTGATCACCCACCGGGAGGGCCGGATGGAGGGCCTGGAGGGTTGCCTTTCCCTCCCCGGCCTTTACGCCGAGGAGGTACCCCGGGCGGAGCGGATCCGGGTGGTCTTTCAGGACGAGGAGGGAAAGGAGCGCACCCTGGAGCTGGAAGGGTATATGGCCCGGGTCTTCCAGCACGAGGTGGACCACCTGGATGGCATCCTCTTCTTTGAACGCCTCCCTAAGGCCAAGCGGGAGGCCTTTTTGCAGGAGAACCGGGCGGAGCTGGCCCGGATGCAGAAGGAAGCCAGGGCCCTTTTGAAGGAGCTTTCCCAGGGATGAGGGTGGCCTTTTTCGGTACGCCCGCCTGGGCGGTGCCGGTGCTGGACGCCTTAAACCGCCACCACCAGGTGGTGCTGGTGGTCACCCAGCCGGACAAGCCCAAGGGCCGGGGCCTGAAGCCCGCCCAGAGTCCGGTGGCGGAGTACGCCCTGGCCCATGGGCTTCCCCTTCTCAAGCCCCAGCGCCTCAAGGGGAATCTGGAGTTTTTGCAGGCCTTCCGCCAAGCGGCGCCGGAGGTGGCGGTGACGGCGGCCTATGGCAAGATCCTCCCCAAGGAGGTCCTCGAGGTTCCCCCCTATGGCTTTCTGAACCTCCACCCCTCCCTCCTTCCCAAGTACCGCGGCCCAGCCCCGGTGCCCTGGGCCCTGATCCAGGGAGAGAAGGAAACCGGGGTGGCCATCATGAAGACCGAGGAGGGCCTGGACACCGGCCCTCTTTACGCCCTTTGGCGCACGGAGATAGGCCCCGATGAGGATGCGGTGGCCCTTTCCGAGCGGCTTAGGGATAAGGGCATTGAGCTTCTCCTTTGGGTTTTGGAAAACCTTCCTCACCTCACCCCCACCCCCCAGGAGGGGGAGCCCTCCTATGCCCCCTTGCTCACCAAGGAGGAAGGGCGCATCCGTTTTACGGATAGCGCCCAGGCCATCTACAACCGCCACCGGGGGGTGCAGCCCTGGCCGGGAAGCCACTTCTTCCATGGGGGCAAGCGGGTTAAGGTCCTAAGGATGCGCCCTGAGCCCGGTGTGGGGGAGCCTGGGGTGGTGGAGAGGGTGGAGCGGGAAGGGGTCGTGGTGGGTACCGGGGAGGGGCTCATCCGGCTTGTGGAGGTGCAGCCTGAGGGTAAACGCCCCATGCCCGCCGCCGACTGGGCGCGGGGGTATGGGGTAGGGCCAGGTACCCGGTTGGAATGAGGGGTCCTGGCGAGGGCAGAGGGAGGGGTGCTGCCCACCCTCCGTGGCGGGGTGGCGTCATGCCCCTCATTCCTTAGGTACTCCCGCAGTAGGGCCTTTCCGGGGTCCCCACCCAGGCTTGGGCCTGGGTGGGGTGACATTAGAACTCCTCGTCCCACTCCACGATGGTTTCGCTGGTGAGGGTGGTGGCGGAGGGTTTCTGCTCCGCAAGGGTGGCCACCTCCCTGCCCCGTTCCTTCAGAAGGCCAAACTGGGCGGCGATGCCCCTTAAGCCCGCTCCGGCGAAGGCCACCACCAGGAAGATGGCGTTCCCCCAGGCCAGGTAAGGCACCAGGCCTTGGCCGATGGAGAGGTTGCTCAAGAAGGCTAGAAAGGGCGTACCCCCGTAGTCGGCCATGATGGCGCCGAAGTAGGAGAGCCCCTCCACCACGATGGGTAGGAAGAGGAAGAGAAAGGCCAGGGCCAGCAGGTTCCAGTAGACATTTCGCCCACCAAAGGTGAGGCGGATTAGGTAGAGGGGAAAAAGGCTTAAGGCCGCGGCCAGGAGAAAGAGGACGGCCCGGGGGATGCCTGCGCTCTGGGTAACCCAAAGCTTGAAGGAAAGCCAAGGGGTAGCGGCTGGGCCTTGGCTAAACTGCATTTTTAGCTCCTCGAGGCCTTCGTATACGGCGAACACATCCAAGGTGCGTATGCCGGTGGCGGTGGAGAGGTGGATTAGGCTGGAGGCGATCTGCCCGGTGAGGCTGGGGTTGACCAGGGAGAAAATGGGTTCCAGTTGGATTTGGAACCGCCATAGGGCCCTTTCCAGGTGTTCCCGGGCCAGGTTTGGGTTAGCCCTTCCGAGTGCATTGGCCGCAAGCCCCACCTCCAGTAGGGCCTGGTCCAGAACCTCTAAAAGCTCGAAGGTATAGTTGTACCCCAGCTCGTAGGCTTGGCGGCGCAAGCTCTGGGCAGTATTGGGGTCCATCCAGACAGGGGTGCGAAAGGTTTCCACTCCCTGGGGTTCTGGTGATGAGGGTGGGGGAGGGGTGGGAGGGGAAGAGGGCACGGAGGAGGAAACCGGAGGCAGAGAGTTTGAGGAAGGGGAGGTGGTAGGGGGTGGAGCAGGGATCTCGGGTTTGGGTTGACGCAAGCTAGATCGCCATGCGCTCGCCCTTTGGCCCATTGCCGTCACCTCGGGCCGGAAGTCCTCCCCCCCGGAAACCTTAGCCAACGCCTGGATGAAGTCCTGGGCCTTAAGGGTGCTTTGGGGGCTATCCTGGATCACCAAAAAGCGGGCGTAGGCCCGGGCCAGGGCCAGATAGGCCTGGGGGCGGGAGGAAGCGGAAAGGGCTTGGCTCAGGTCCTCAGCCAGGAGCTGAAGGTAGGCGGCTTCCATCTGGAGCCGGGCTTCCTCGGAGGGGCGGTTTTCCACCCCCTGGACCCGGGCCTGCCTCAGGCCCGTGGCCCGGATGAGCCGGCTTAGGTACAGGGGTTTTTCGGTGGCTTTGGCCTGGAAAAAGCCGTCGTAAAGGGCCTTGCCCAGAAGGTGGCGCACCAGGAGAAGGCGGGCCTCGAGGTCCACCCGGCTTTGCTTGAGCACCGCCTGCCGGGCATCCTGCAGGTGCAGGAGGGTGGCGTCGCGCAACACGGGGGGAAGCCCTTCGCTTTCCTGGCGCAGAAGGCTTTGCGCCCGGTCCAGGGCGGAAAGGGCCTGGGTGGGGTTTTCCAGGCGCACCTGCCTGAGGGTTTCCTCCAGGCGGTCATAGAGCTGGGGCAGGGGGGCGGCCAAGGCCAAAAGGCCAAGGAACAGGGCTAGGGCAAACCATCGTTTCATCCGCTGACCTCCGCTAGGGATATGAGCCGCCTTAAGGCGTGGAGCAGGCGGCCGATGTTGGCTTCCTTTCTGGCAAGAAGGCCGATGTATCCCTGGGCCAGGGGCCTTAGGGCCACGATTTCCCTCTCCAAAAGGGCATAGAAGATCCCGTAGCCCTGGCGCCGGAGGAGGGGGTAGGCCAGGTCCAAGGGCACGGGTTCCCCGGAGAAAAGCTCCTCCTTGCCTCCATTTCCGGCCACCACCACCCCTGTTACCCCCTCCAGGCGGGCGAGCCTTCTCGCCAGTTGCTGGCGGGCTCTAGGGTCCTCGAGGTCCACCGCCTCTAGGGGGAGCTCCTCTTCCTCGGCTTCGGGGGCCTCAGCTTCCGCTATCGGGAAAGAGGCCTGTTCCCTCCATTCCCGCGCCAAGGCCTTGAGCTCCGGGGGCATTTCCCGGAAGGGAAGGAGGCGGCGGAGCTCAGGCCAGAGGGTTTCCTCTAGAAGGCGCGCCCACTCCCCGGGGGAGGTGGGCCTCCTCTGGGCCAGGGCCCGCCTCACCAGGTTTTCCGCGGCCTGGCGGGAGACATATTGGCTCAGAACTTGCAAAAGGCTTTCCTCGTTGGACGCCATAGGAGGACACCCTGGGGCTTGCCAATCTGCCCTTCAAAGTGTACCATAACCTCTGCCCGAGGGATCGGGCAAGCGCCGCTGGGGTGTCGTCTAACGGCAGGACAGCGGACTCTGGATCCGCCGGTCGTGGTTCGAGTCCACGCACCCCAGCCAAAACCTGGCCCCATCGACTAGTGGTTAGGTCACCGCCCTTTCAAGGCGGCGGCGGGGGTTCGAGTCCCCCTGGGGTCACCAGAAGCAGTCCGAGCCGCGCATGGCCCCATCGTCTAGAGGCCTAGGACACGGCCCTCTCAAGGCCGAGACGGGGGTTCGAATCCCCCTGGGGTCACCAGATGCGGCTCGGATTGCTTTTATGCCTGGGCCAGATTTCCCTTGACGGATGCCCTGGTCTTGGGGGAAACTGGATGGGCTATACCCCCGCTGGGTATGTGGGGGTGTAACCTGGACAAAGGAGGAGGGATCCATGGAGTTCACCCTCACCGGGCTTGCGGGAAGCGGGGAAAAGGAGGAACGGTACGATGTGGTCATTATCGGCGGGGGGCCTGCGGGCCTTACCGCGGGGATTTACGCCGGGCGGGCCCAGCTCAAGACCGTCATCCTGGAAAAAGGCCTCCCCGGGGGGCAGATCGCCCAGACCGACGAGGTGGAGAACTACCCGGGCTTCCCCGAGGGCATCTCCGGGCCGGAGTTGGCGGGCCGCATGGTGCAGCAGGCGGAGAAGTTTGGGGCGCGGATCGTCATGGACGAGGTCCTGGGCCTCGAGGCCCAAAACGGGGGCTTTCTGGTGCGGGGGTTTGAGCGCGCCTACTTCGGGCGCGTGGTCATCATCGCCACCGGCGCCAATCCCAGGAAGCTCGGGGTGCCCGGAGAGGAGAAGTTCTATGGCCGGGGGGTTTCCACCTGCGCCACCTGCGACGGCTTCTTCTACCGCGACAAGGAGGTGGTGGTGGTGGGCGGCGGGGATGCGGCCGTGGAGGAGGGGCTTTTCCTTACCAAGTTCGCCCGCAAGGTAACCCTCATCCACCGCCGGGATGAGCTAAGGGCCAACAAGGTGGCCCAGGCTCGGGCTTTCCAGAACCCCAAGATGCACTTCCTCTTCTCCCACATCGTCACCGAGATTCTGGGGGAGGACCAGGTCACGGGGGTTAGGCTGAAGAACCTAAAAACCGGGGAGGAGTACGTCTACCCCACGGATGGGGTCTTCGTCTTCATCGGCCACGAGCCCAACACCTCCTTCCTCAAGGGGGTGGTGGAGCTAAGGTCCGACGGCTACGTGGCGGTGCGGGATGAGGTCTTCACCTCGGTGCCCGGCATCTTCGCCGCTGGGGATGTGGCCGACCCCATCTACCGCCAGCTCACCACCAGCGTGGGGGCAGGCACCCGGGCGGCCATGATGGCGGAGCGCTACCTGGCGGAGGCCCACGAGAAGGTGAAACCCTAGGGCCTAGGGTGCGGGGCCTGGTACTGGCGCTTTTCCTTTGGGGTTTGGGCCTGGCCCAGGCCTCCATCTTTTACCTTCCCCTGGACGACCGCCCCCCCAACTGGGCCCCTTGCACCTGGGGCCTGGTGGCCTGCCCGCCCAAGGAGGCTTACCGTGGGCCTCTTGGGGCGGATCTCCAGGCCCTGAGGGTTTGGCTCCTCGCTGCCCCGGGAGAGAGGCTTGTGGCCAGCCTGGATGCCCTAGCCTACGGGGGTCTCCTGCAAAGCCGGCACCTGCCCCTGGCCCCAGAGGATGCCCTGGCCCGGCTTGGGCCCTTGCTCTCCTGGAGGGTGCGCCAGGGGGGAGAGCTTCTCCTTTTCGGGGTGGTGCCCCGGTGGGACGCCACCTGGAGGCAAAGGAACCTGGCCGTGTTGCAGGCCTTGACCTCCTGGGCGAGACTTCCTGGGGTCTACCTCGAGGCGGTTTGGGACGACGCCCTGAGGAACTCCCCTGCCCCCAAAGAGGCCAAAGCCCTTTCCTACCCCAGCCGTCCGGGGGCGGACGAGGCGGGACAAGTCCTTCTCCTAAGGGCCTTAAGGCCCGGCCTTAAGGTGGCGGTGGTCTACGAGGAGGAGGCCCTGGAGGGGCGCACTACCCCCTATGAGGGCCTACCCTTGCGGGATACGGTGACCGGGGTGCTCCAGAGCGCCCTGGCCCAAAGGGTTTCCCTGGAAGAGGGGCCCGACCTGGTCCTTTACGTCTACGGGGGTCGGAATCCCAGGAGGGCCACCCAGGACCTCCTCCGCCTCATGCCCCGCTTTCCCGTGGCCCTGGCGGATCTTTCCCGGGTGAACCGCGGGGATGCGGGCCTCATGGCTTACCTGGAAGGCCTGGGGCTTTACCCTCGCCTTGCCGCTTACGCCGCCTGGGGTACTCCCGCCAACAACCTGGGAAGCGCCCTGGCCCAGGGGGGGCTTTTTCTTAGGGATCGGCAAGGAAGGCTTGGGCGCCTGGCCGAGGCCTACTTCGCCTACTGGTGGGGGGAGGTGGGCCGCCCCTGGATGCGGGCCCGTTTCCCTGAGCCCTTGTCCGTGGAGGCCCAAAGGGTGGCGGCCCTTTGGCCGTACCTGGAGCTAGAGGGGTACCGGGTGGACCTCGAGGACCTACGCTTCCCCTGGGAGAGGTCCTTTGAGGCCGAGGTCCGCCTAGAGTTGGTTGCCCTTTCCCCTGGGCTTGCGGGCAGGGTCCGGCTTACCTGGTAAAGTGTAGTCCCGTGATGGTCCCTGGTCATCCCGGAGAACCCCATGGCGTAAGCCTCGAGGTGCGGGAGCTAAGGCGCCTCCAGGCCTTGGCCGAGGCCTGGCGTATCCTCGCTCCTTTGGAGCGGCCGGAGGAGGTGTACCGGGCCGTGGTGGAAACCGCCAAGAAGGCCACGCGGGCCGTCTCTGTTCTCCTCTTTCTCCACCGTCCCCAGGAGGATGCGCTGGAGCTGGTGGCGGCCGCGGGCCTCAGCCAGGACAAGGTGGGCCTTAAGCTCCCCAGGGGAAAGGGGATCTCCTGGGCAGTGTTGGAGAAGGGAGGGCCCCTCTACCTGGCGGACGTGACCCGGGAGCCTCGGGTCATCTTTCTTTCCGGCAGACCCCAACCTGGGGTTTACTTAGGCGTGCCCTTGCGGGATACCCAGGGTCGGGTTTTTGGGGTGCTTTCCATGGATACCGCCGGCGGGGTAGGGGAGATTCTGCCCGAGGAGGAGGCTTGGATCCGGGCCTTGGCGGAAGCGGCAGGCTTGGTCTTGGCCCGCATAGAGGCTTTGGAGAAGGCGAAGGCGGAGGCTGAACGGGCCCAGGCTCTTCTGGAACTTTCCTTGGCCTTGGAGGCTACCCGGGACCCTTTGGCCATGGCCCAGGAGGCCCTGGAGACCCTCCTCCGCCTGACCCCTTACCATGCGGGGGCCCTTTACCTTTTTCAGGAGGGAACGGTTAGGCCTGCCGTGCTCTCAGGAGGGTACCCCGAGGACTTTCCCCGGCTTTACGAGGAGCATCCCATCCGCTTTGGGCAAGGGCTCCTGGGCCACCCCAGGCTTTGGGAAGGGCCGGTGTATGTGGAGGACTATGCCCGTTTTCCCGGGGCCCTGAGGCCCTATGGGGAAAAGGGGCTTCGCTCTGCTCTTTTGGTGCCTCTTAAGCCTGAAGGTAAGCGGTACGGGGTGCTGGCCCTGGGCTCGTTCCGGGAGGCGGTGCCCTACTCTTCTGAGGACGAGAAGGTCTTGCGCCTGGTAGCCCGTAGGCTCGAGGAGGCCTTGGAGCGCCTTTCCCACCTCGGAACCCTAAACCTTACCCGGGAGGCTGCCCTGAAGGCCCTGGCCCGGGTCCTGGAGTACCGGGACCTGGAGACCAAGGGGCACACGGAGCGGGTGGCGGAACTCTCCTTGCGCCTGGGGAAGGCGGTGGGGTTTCCCGACCTGGAAGGCCTTCGCCTGGGGGCCTACTTTCACGATTTGGGCAAGCTGGCCCTGCCCGACGAGGTCTTGCGCAAGCCTGCAGCCCTCTCCACCGGGGAGTGGCGGCAGGTGAAAACCCACCCCGAGGTGGGCCTGGAGATCCTCAAGAACCTGCCCTTCCTTCCCAAAACCGCCTTGAACGTGGTCCTCTACCACCATGAACGGTGGGACGGTTCGGGGTACCCGAAGGGATTAAAAGGGGAGGAAATCCCCTTGGAGGCCCGCATCTTTGCGGTGGCGGATGTCTACGATGCCCTCATTTCCGAAAGGCCCTATAAACGGGCCTGGACCCCAGAGGAAGCGCAAGGAGAGCTCCGGGCCCAGGCCGGCAAGGGCCTGGACCCTAAGCTGGTGGCGGTGTTTTTGGACCTAGTTCGTTAGCCTACTCCACGGTAACGCTCTTGGCCAGGTTCCGGGGCTGGTCCACGTCCCGACCCAGGAGGATGGCGATCTCGTAGGCCAGAAGCTGGAGGGGCACCACGCTCACCATGGGGGCCAGAAGCGGATGGATCTCGGGCACATAGAGCACGTCCTGGGCCAGCTTCCGAATCTCTTCGTCTCCTTCGCTGGCGATGGCGATCACCTTGCCGCCCCGGGCCCGCACCTCCTGGATGTTGGAAAGGGTTTTCTCGTAAAGGGGCCCCTGGGTGGCCAGGACCACCACGGGCAGATGTTCGTCGATAAGGGCGATGGGCCCGTGCTTCATCTCTCCGGCGGGGTAGGCCTCCGCGTGGATGTAGCTAATCTCTTTGAGCTTCAAGGCCCCCTCATAGGCGGTGGGGGCCTGCACGTGCCGGCCCAGGAAGAGGAAGTCCTGGGCCTGGTGGTACTTCTCCGCCAGATGGGCGATGAGGGGGCGCTTTTCCAGGACCTCCTCCACCAACCGGGGGAGCTTGCGCATCTCCTTAAGGAGGCGCTGGGCTTCTTCCTTACTCAGGGTCCCTCTTCTTCGGCCAAAGTGGACCGCCAGCATGGCCATGGCGGCCAGCATGGCCGTGTAGGCCTTGGTGGAGGCCACCCCGATCTCGGGGCCCGCGTGGATGTAGAGGACGTCCTCCACCTCCCGGGTGAGGCTGGAGCCCTTGGCGTTGATCACCCCCAGGGTCCTCGCCCCCTTGGCCTTGGCCTCCCTGAGGCCCTCCAGGGTGTCGATGGTCTCCCCCGATTGGCTGATGGCGATGGCCAAGGTCTTAGAATCCACCACGGGGTCCCGGTAGCGGTACTCGCTGGCCACGTCCCACTCCGTGGGGATGCGGGCTAAGGCCTCCAAGAGGTACTTGCCGTACCAGCCGGCGTAGGCGGCGGTGCCGCAGGCGATCACGTGGATGCGTTCTATGGCCTTGGGGTCCAGGCCAAGGCCCAGCTCCACATCCCCTTCCTCCTCCCTTAGGCGCCCTCCCAGGGTGTTTTCCAAGACCCAAGGTTGCTCGTAGATCTCCTTCAGCATGTAGTGGGGGAAGCCCCCCTTCTCGGCGGCCTCGAGGGTCCAGTCAATCTCCACCACCTCGCGGGTCAGGAGATTCCCCCCTAGATCCCTGATCTCCACCCCTTCCCGGGTGATCCGGGCCAGGTCCCCGTCGTGGAGGAAGATCACCCGGCGGGTGTAGGGAAGGAGGGCGGGCACATCCGAGGCCAGGAAGTTTTCCCCCTCCCCCAGGCCGATCACCAGGGGGCTCACCGTGCGGGCGGCCACCATCTCCTCATGGTCCTCGTGCACCGCCACCACCGCATAGGCGCCCCGCACCTCCTTTAGGGCCTCCTTCAGGGCCTGGAAAAGGTCCCCTTGGTACTTCTCCTCTATAAGATGCGCCAGGACCTCGCTGTCGGTTTCCGAGGCGAAGCGGTGCCCCCGCATTTTTAGAGCTTCCTTGAGCTCCAGGTAGTTCTCAATGATCCCGTTGTGGATCACGGCGATCCGGCCATCCTCCGTGGTGTGGGGGTGGGCGTTGGGATCGGTGGGGGCCCCATGGGTGGCCCAGCGGGTGTGGCCGATGCCCAAAGGTCCCTCCAGGCGTTCTTCTTTAAGGGCTTCTGCCAGGGCGGAAAGCTTCCCCGAGCGCTTGGCCACCCTCAGCCCTTCCGGGGTCCTTACCGCCACCCCAGCCGAGTCGTACCCCCGGTATTCCAGCCTTCTAAGCCCGTCCAAGAGCACATCTGTAGCGTTCCGAAAACCGATATACCCCACGATTCCGCACATATGGCACCCATTCGGGCGGCAAAGGGACCACCCGGTCGTCGCTTCCTTGGCGCCCTGCCCCTCGGTTGTCCCCAGCGGGGCTTTCCCTTGGGGCTTTTCCCAGGCGGGCGGGGCGGGCACACCCCGGGCGGCATCCGCGGATTCCTCGACCTTTCCCGGTTTCCCGGTTATCCCCTTTAGGGGTCCGCCACCTCGTCAGGCCGCTATGGGCCCCCTGCGCTTCCCGCCTTCCCCCTTCCCTTTGCTAGTTTCGCCCTTCCTCCCACCCCCTCCTTCGGCGGAGTATAGCAAAACCTTAAGGCCAGGAGGCTTGACAAGGTCTGGGTGAGGCTTTTATGATAACGGCGGACGCAAGGCGGAAAAGGTTTTTGCTGAGCACGTCTTGCGTCCGGGAAAGCGCCCTTTGGGGAGGAAACGCGGAAACTCGCCCAAAATGGCGCTTCCCGAAACCCTAAAGGGGGTGTAAGGAAGTATGAAGAAAAGGCTAGTCATGCTACTGGCGGGGCTTTTGACCGTGCTCTCTATGGGCTTCGGTCTGGCCCAGTTCTCCGACGTGCCCGCCGGCCACTGGGCCAAGGAGGCGGTGGAGGCCCTGGCGGCCAAGGGGATCATCGTAGGTTTCCCCGATGGCACCTACCGGGGCAACGAAACCCTCACCCGTTACCAGGCGGCCCTCATCATCTACCGCCTCTTGCAGCAGATCGAGGAGGAGCTGAAGGCCAAGGGTGAGTCCCCCACCATGGAGGCCATGGCTCCTGAGGACCTCGAGGCCCTGAAGAACGCCGTGCAGGAGCTGGCCGCTGAGCTGGCCGCCTTGGGGGTGCGGGTCTCGGCCCTGGAGGACAGCGCCGCCACCAAGGAGGACATCGCCCGCCTCGAGGCCATGATTGAGGAGCTCAAGGCCATGCCCATGCCCGAGCCCGGCATGGACGCCGCTGCCCTCCAGGATCTGGCCGACCGGGTGGAGGCCGCCTCCATCGCCGCCGACACCGCCTTGGCCCAGGCCCAGCAGCTGGCCGAGCAGCTGGAGGCCTTGGCCCAGGATGTGGAGGGGGTGAAGGGCGACCTGGCGGCCCTGGGCACCCAGGTGGAGGCCAACGCCCAGGCCATCCAGGCCCTGAACGAGCTCGCCGTCCTCCTCAACCAGGATGTCCTGGCCCTGCAGGACCGGGTTACCGCGCTGGAGAAGGGCTTAGGGGAGCTTCAGGGCGTGGACTTTGAGCAGTTCGCCACCAAGGAGGACGTGGCCGCGGTGCAGGAGTTCGCCGCCGCCCTCCGCTCCGACCTGGTGGGCCTCTCCGAGAAGGTGTCCAAGCTGGAGGGCACCGTGGGTGATCTCTCCGGCAAGGTGTCCAAGCTGGAGCGGAACGCCTTCACCATCAGCGGCAGCCTGAGCTTGAGCTATGGGGCCTTCGCTGGTTCTGGCACCCAGTTTGATATTGACCGGGTCTTCTCTTCCAACTTCTCCACAGGTGACGGCAATGGCAACGGGCTCGTGGTGGATGAAGTGGACCTTGGAAAGAATGCTGAGGGCGAAACCGCAGCCAAGCTTAGCCTAACCCTCAAGACCAACGCCCTGGACGCCAAGTCCAGCCCTGGTGGGTACAACGTCTATCCAGGGCTTGTGGGCTTCAGCCTGACAGGTTCCATTAGCAACCCTGTGAAGGACACTACGTACCCCCCCCTTGACGTTACCGTGGACGCGGTGTCCACCACCCTGGCGGTGGCCAAGGACCAGTCCTTGTCCTTCACTTTCGGCCGGACTGTCAAGACTAAGTTCAGCGAGTACGTGTTTGACAACGACGGCGTAAGCTACGGCCACGGCCTGGTGGCCACCTACAAGCCGGGCATTTTGGGGGCCACGCTCACGGGTGTGTACGCTTCCAAGCTTGGGGCTAACGGGGATAACCTCTATGCTCGGGGTGTGGGCCTGGCGCTTTCGCCGGTACAAGGCTTCTCCCTGAAGGGTGCCGTGGTGCAGCAAGGCGGTGATATCCTGGGCGGCGGTGTGGGGGCCACTACGGTTTACGGGGTGGGCGCCGATCTGGCCCTTGGCCCCGTGGCCCTTTCCGGCGAGTACTTCTCCTCGGATGCCGCGGCTAACGCCAACGGCTACTACGTGAAGGCCAAGGCGGAGCTGGGCCCGGTAGCGGTGGAGGGGAACTACCGGAGCATTGGGGCCGACGTGACGCCCGCCAACATGCTCTCCTACGATGCTCTCCCGGGTAACGCTGCCAATGCGGCTCCCTTCCATGCCGATCAGCAGGGTTACGGAGCTAGGGCTACCTTGTCCTTGGGCGCCATCAGCCTGGGTGGCTTCTACGACACCTACACTGGCACGGGGGCTCGCACTGCCTATGGGGCCGAGGCAGGCCTGAAGCTCTTTGCCGGCTTTAGCCTGAGCGGCTACTACCGGGTGGCCGATGCGGGGAACGATGGGACCCCGGATGACAGCGCTGACAAGGAAACCGCTGCCACGAGCAACTATGCATCCTCGGGTAGCGATTACACCCAGTACGGCGCCAAGCTTAGCCACGATGGCAAGGCGGAGGACGCCCTGATCAAGGGCTTGAACCTCACGGCCACTTACGATGTGCGGCCGCAGTTTGTTCCTGGGGCCAAGACGGATATCGCCGCGTATGGGGATTTCTCCCTTTCCTTGGGCATCCTGAAGGCCACGCTCCTTGGGCGCTACCACAGCCAGGATGTGAGCGGTGCCCCGGCAAGCAGCTACACCACGGTCAAGTACGGGGTGAAGGCCGAAACCGAGGCCCTGGCCATTCCCTTAAAGCCCAGCCTCTTTGGGGAGTACGCGGCCCGCACCACCACTGGGGGCACCGCCAACAATGCGGAAACCAAGTACGCCCTGGGCCTCAAGCTCAACGAGTTCCTCTTCCCCAACTCCAGCTTTGAGGCTAAGTACGGTTCCTACGCCGCCACGAACGTGAGCGCCATACTTGTGGGCAACGCGGAGAACGCTTGGGACCCCAGCGTGGACTTCCTCTACGACAAAAATGTGAACGTTGCTGGCGTTAACGGCAGCGTCACCGGCTTCTACCTGAGCTGGAGCTACTGGGACCTCGTCCTTTCCTACGCTGACTTCGTGGTGGACAATAACGGCAGCCCTGAGCACGGTCGCGGCTTCAAGATCAGCTACACCGTCAAGTTCTAAGCCCCTTGCTTCCCTGGGCCCCCTGCCCCCTGGGCGGGGGGCTTTGCTATGGTAGGGGTATGCCCTTCCGCTACCGGGGCCCAGAGCCCAAAGGGGACCAGCCCAAGGTCATCCGGGAGCTGGTGGAGGCCCTTAGGGATGGGGAAAGGTTCCTCACCCTCCTGGGGGCTACGGGCACGGGGAAGACGGTGACGGTGGCCAAGGTGATCGAGGCCCTGGGGAGGCCCGCCTTGGTCCTGGCCCCCAACAAGATCCTGGCGGCCCAGCTGGCGGCGGAGTTTAGGGAGCTATTCCCGGAAAACGCCGTGGAGTACTTCATCAGCTACTACGACTACTACCAGCCCGAGGCCTATGTGCCGGGGAAGGACCTCTACATTGAGAAGGATGCCAGCATCAACCCCGAGATTGAGCGCCTACGGCACTCCACCACCCGTAGCCTCCTCACCCGCAGGGATGTGGTGGTGGTGGCCTCGGTGTCCGCCATCTACGGCCTCGGGGACCCCCGGGAGTACCGCGAGCGGAACCTGGTGGTGGAAAGGGGGGCCCATTACCCCCGGGAGGCCCTTTTGGAGAGGCTTTTAGAGCTTGGGTACCAGCGGAACGACATCGACCTCTCCCCGGGCCGCTTCCGGGCCAGGGGGGAGGTGTTGGAGATCTTCCCCGCCTATGAGACCGAGCCCATCCGGGTGGAGCTTTTCGGGGACGAGGTGGAGCGCATCTTCCAGGTGCACCCCCTCACCGGGGAGAGGCTTAGGGAGCTTCCCGGGTTCGTGCTCTTCCCCGCCACCCACTACCTTTCCCCGGAAGGCCTGGAGGAAATCCTAAAGGAGATTGAGAACGAGCTATGGGAAAGGGTCCGCCACTTTGAGGAAAGGGGGGAGGTGCTCTACGCCCAGCGCCTTAAGGAGCGCACCCTTTACGACCTGGAGATGCTCAGGGTCATGGGCACCTGCCCCGGGGTGGAGAACTACGCCCGCTACTTCACCGGCAAGGCCCCGGGGGAGCCTCCCTACACCCTCCTGGACTACTTCCCCGAGGACTTCCTGGTTTTCCTGGACGAGTCCCACGTGACCGTGCCCCAGCTTCAGGGCATGTACCGGGGGGACTATGTGCGCAAGAAGACCCTGGTGGACTATGGCTTCCGCCTGCCCAGCGCCCTGGACAACCGCCCCTTGCGCTTTGAGGAGTTCTTGGAGAAGGTGCCCCAGGTGGTCTTCGTCTCCGCCACCCCGGGGCCTTTTGAGCTGGAACATTCGGGGCGCATCGTGGAGCAGATCATCCGCCCCACGGGGCTTTTAGACCCTTTGGTGGTGGTGAAGCCCACGGAGAACCAGATCCTGGACCTCATGGAGGAGATCCGGGAGCGGGCGGCAAGGGGGGAGCGCACCCTGGTCACCGTCTTGACGGTGCGCATGGCGGAGGAACTAACCGCCTTTCTTCAGGAGCACGGGATAAGGGCCCGCTACCTGCACCACGAGCTGGACGCCTTTGAGCGCCAGGCCTTGGTGCGGGACCTGCGCCTTGGGCACTTTGACGCCCTGGTGGGCATCAACCTCCTGAGGGAGGGGCTGGACATCCCCGAGGTCTCCCTGGTGGCCATCCTGGACGCCGACAAGACGGGCTTCTTAAGGAGCGAGCGGAGCCTCATCCAGACCATCGGCCGGGCGGCCAGGAACGCCAGGGGGGAGGTCTGGCTCTATGCGGACACGGTTTCCGAGGCCATGGAGAAGGCCATCCGGGAGACCAACCGGAGGAGGGCCCTGCAGGAGGCCTACAACCGGGAGCACGGCATCGTCCCCCAAACGGTGCGCAAGGAGGTTAGGGCCATCATCCGCCCCGAGGAGTATGGGGAGGCGCCCTTGGAGGCCCTGGAGGCGGAGGACCTGAAGGAAAGGATCGCCGAGTTGGAGCTAGCCATGTGGCAGGCGGCGGAGGCCTTGGACTTTGAGCGGGCGGCGAGGCTTAGGGATGAGCTACGGGCCCTCGAGGCCCGCCTTCAGGGCCTTCCTGCCCCAGAAGCCCTTCCGGGAGGCCGGAAGCGGCGGAGAAGGCGCTAGAGGAGGAGCACGGGGTTTTCCAGGTAGAGGGCCACCCGTTCCAAGAGCTTCCGGGCGATGGGGGCCTCGAGGCCCGAGGCCGCCAGGAGGCCTTCTGGGGAAAGGAAGAGGCTTGGCTGGCCGGTGTGCACCTCCTCCTCCCCCGCGAAGCAGAGAAGCCCCTCCCCTGCCTCCCCCTCCTCCTGGCGGAAGAGGGCCAGGAAGCTCCCCAGTGGCCTTAGCCCCAAGACCCTTTCCCCCTCCACCTTGCCAAGGAGGGGCCTAAGGGGTAGCTCCAGCTCGGATAGGGCCCGTTCCGCCGCCTTGAGGAGGAAGGGCAGGGGGTTTTCGGGAACCCCGTGGACCCTCTGGAAGGCCTGAAGGGCTTGCCTAAGCCCCTCGGGAGGGAAGGGCAGGCGGTACACCCGGAGGGAAGGCGTGGGGGAGGTGGGGAGGCCTGGAGCTGGGATAGGTGGGGGGATGGCCGCGGCCAAGGTGGGTTCTGGGGGCTTGGCCTCCTCCCCTGGGGCCGGGGGAGGCCCGGGGGGAAGGAGGTCCTCCTCTTTGGCCTGGGCGAGGGTGGGCTCCTGGGAGGGCGCTTCCTCCAGCTCTTCCAGGGCCTCCAGGGGCTCTAGGGGAGGGGCTTCCTCCTCGCCCCTAAGAAGCAGGTCTTCCAGCTCCTCTTCCGCCTCCTCGAGGGGCTTTAGGAGGGCTTCCTCCCCTTGGTCTTCGGGGAGGAAGGGGGCCTCCTCCTCCAC
Source organism: Thermus caldifontis (assembly GCF_003336745.1). Classification (NCBI taxonomy): domain Bacteria; kingdom Thermotogati; phylum Deinococcota; class Deinococci; order Thermales; family Thermaceae; genus Thermus; species Thermus caldifontis. The sequence goes on from NZ_QGMX01000003.1 coordinate 206,145, forward strand.
GGGGGCAGGGCTGGGTTCCTCGGCCAGGAGGAGATCCTCTTCCAGGTCTAGCTCCAGGTCATCCAGAAGGGCGGGCTCCAGGTCCAGCTCCTCCTCGGCCACCTCCTCCACCGCCAGGGTGGGGGCCTTGGGTGGGGTGGGGAGGACGTCCTCCAGGTCCACCCCTTCCCGGTCCAGGACTTCCTGGACCCGCTTGAGCTCCTCTTCCGGGGGCAGGGGCGGGGCCTCTTCCGGCATGGGGGGCAACTCCACCTCCCCGGCCATCACCTTGGCCAGGAAGGCCAGGATGTCCCGCTCCACGATGGTGCCATCGGGACCAGTGCCCTGAAGCCTGCGCCAGTCTATGCCGTTCTCCTCGGCCAGACGCCGGGCCAGGGGCGTGATCTTGGGTTCGGCCATCTTGGCCCTATGATAACAGGGTGGAAGCTGCGTTCGCCCAACTCCTGGTGGAGTACTGCCTCGAGGCCCAGGAAGGGGAGGCCATTTTGGTGGAGGCGGAGGTTCCGGCCTTGCCCCTTCTGCCCCATTTGAAGAGGGCCTTCCTGAAGCGGGGGGCCTACCCTCTTTTCCGCATCGGCTACCCGGGGGAGGGGCGGGATTTCCTCCTCCACGGGGGGGCTTGGCTGGAGCGGATACCGGAGGTGGAGCGCGCTCTTTATGAGAAGGCGGACAAGTTCCTGCGCATCCTTTCCGCGGAAAACCCCTTGGAGGGAGCCTCCCTGGACCCCAGGCTTGCCCTCAAGCACCAGCGGGCCTGGCAGCCCCTTGCCGAGCTCCGCTTAAAAAAGCCCTGGGCCCTCACCCTCTACCCCACGGTGGGCTACGCGGTGGGGGCGGGGATGGGTACGGAGGAGTTCCGGGAGTACTTGAAAAGGGCCTTGTTCCTGGACCGGGAAGACCCCGTTGCCGCTTGGAAAGCCCTTGCCCGCTTCCAAGAGGCCTTAATCCAGAGGCTTGCCCAAGGAGAGGAGCTTCGCATCCTGGCCCCGGGAACGGACCTAAGGCTTTCTGTGGCAGGCAGGCGATGGATCAACTCCGATGGCCGGCGCAACATGCCCTCGGGGGAGGTGTTTACCGGCCCCCTGGAGGACTCCGCCGAGGGGGAGGTGCGCTTTAACCTGCCCGCCTACGTGGGGGGAAGGCGGGTGGAAGGGGTCTACCTGCGCTTCCGGAGGGGCGAGGTGGTGGAGGCCCGGGCGGAGGTGGGGGAAGCGTACCTGCGGGCGGCCCTGGCCACGGATGAGGGGGCCAGGCGGCTTGGCGAGGTGGGGATCGGCACCAACCTCGGCCTCACCCGGCCCACGGGCCTCATCCTCCTGGACGAAAAGATGGGAGGCACCGTGCACCTGGCCCTGGGGCGGAGCTACCCGGAAACGGGCGGGAAGAACCAAAGCGCCCTCCACTGGGACCTGGTGCTTTCTTTGGGGGAAGGAAGCCTTCTTTTGGACGGAAAACCCGTGGTGGAAAAGGGGCGCTTCCTGGGAATCCCCGAGCCCCATCCCCTGGCCCCCTAGAGGTCCTTGCGTTCGAAGACCAAAGCGGCCAGAAAGGCAAAGCCCAGGGTGTAGATAAAGAGGAGGGGAAGGCCGAGCCCTGCGGCCTGGGGCCTCAGATGCAGGTCCAGGTAGGTGGTGAGGAGAAAGGGGGTAAGGGCGGGGAAGGCCACCAGAAGCCGCATGAGAAGAAGCGTGGCCACCGCCGCCAAGGCGCTGGCCGTGGTGGAGAGGAAAACCGTGGCGTAAAGGAGGGCCAAGGCAGCGAGGGGCAATAGGACCATCCCCGCCAAAAGATGGGCGTGGAGGAGCTCGCCTAGGGCCTGCTGGGCGCTCAGGAAGCCCGTGCCGGCAAACCCCCCTTGTCCGAGCCCCGTGCCCCCATAGAAGCCACCTAGCCCATGGGGTAGGCCCGCCATGAGGCTTCCCAGGAAGCTTGCGCCGAGGAGGGCAAAGGGGTAGAGGAGTACCGCCAGGAGCTTGGCCAGGAGCAGGGCGGTCCGGGGCAGGGGCCTTAGGAGAAGGCTTTTTAGGGTACCCTGGCTTATCTCGCTACCCAAGGATTCGCTGGCGGCCATGACCACCAAGAAGGGAAAGAGGAACTCCATCCCCGCCAGGAGGCTTAGGGAGACCACCTGCCAGCCCGAGGCCAGGACCAGGCCATAGACCTCCTTAAGCCCTGGAGCTAAGGCCCAGAGGAAGGGGAGGAGGAAAGCGGCCAAAAGGCCAAGCCCTACAGAGCGCAGGCGGAAGAGCTTAAAGAGTTCAAAGACCACAAGCCTAAGCATGCTTCACCCTCTCTTGGTAGTAGGTCATCAGGTCAAACCCCTGAGGGTGTAAGGCCTTGACCCGGTAGCCTTCCCGGAGGAGGGCCCTAAGGGCTTCCTCCGGGTTCCCCTCAAAGAGAATGGCCCTTCCTTGCAGGCGGGGATGGGTAATCCCAGGCAGGGTCCTGAGGAGGGCCAGGGCACCCTCCAAGGGCTCGGCCTCCAAGCGAAAGACCTCCCGCCCCTCGAGGCGCACCTCGTCCAAGAGCCTGCCCCCGCCCAGGATGCCCACCTTGTGGGCGTAGCGGCTTACCTCCTGCAGGTGGTGGGTGGAGAGAAGGACCGCCACTCCTTCCTGGGCTAGCTCCTCGAGGAGGCCATGGACCAGCTCCACCCCTTCGGGGTCCAGGCCGCTGGTGGGTTCATCCAGGACCAATACCTTGGGGTGGTGCAGGATGGCCGCCGCCAGGCCCAAGCGCTGCCTCTGGCCTAGGGAGTAGCTACCCACCTTCTGGTCGGCCACGGCCAGCAGCCTAAGCCGGGCCAGCACCTCGCTGATGCGGCCTTCGTCCTTAATCCCTGCCAAGTACGCCTGCATCCTCAGGTTCTCCCGGCCCGTGAGGTAGGGGTAGAAGGCCGCTGGCGCTTCCACCACTGCCCCCAGGTGGCGCCGGGCCCTGGGGTTTTGGTGCACGTCCTCCCCCAGAAGGTAGGCCCGGCCCTGGCTGGGAAAGGCCAGGCCCGCAACCAGGCGGATCAAGGTGGTCTTTCCCGAGCCGTTGGGCCCTGCTAGGGCATAGACCTCCCCGGGGCGCACGGCTAGGCTTATGTTTTCCAGGATGGGCTTCCTCCCGTAGCGTTTGCCCAAGCCCTCTAGCCTTAGGGCATCCATGGGTGCTATACTACCCAAGCCCCCGGTCCAGCGCGACGGTCCGGGCGTGAACCGGGTCAGGTCCGGAAGGAAGCAGCCCTAAGCGCCACGGGTCGGGTGCCGCTGGGTAGCCGGGGGCAGTTATCCACAGGGTTATCCACAGGGCGCAAGCCTTTTCCGGCAGGGGACTCGAGCCTATGAATTTCCTTTAGGACGGGATTCTTCCTCACCTTTCCCTTTGGGATTGGATACGGACCACGCCCTTTTCCACAAGCCGGGCCACTTCCTCCTCGGTATAGCCTGCCTCCCGTAGCACCTCCTCCGTGTGTTGCCCCAAAAGGGGCGGGGGTAGGGAAGGTTTTGCGGGGGTGCGGGAGAGAAAGCGCAAGGGGTTGGCCAGGGTGGGCAAGGGGCCCAAAAGGGGGTGGGAAAGGCTCCAGATGGCCCCCCGGGCCTGGGCCTGGGGATCTTGGAAGGCCTCGGCCAAGTCGTTGACGGGAGCGGCGGGGGTACCTGCCTCCTTGCACCTTTGGAGCCAGTAAGCCCGGGGATGGGTCCTGAGAACGGCAGACAGGGCTTCCACCACTTCCTCCCGGGCCTCCACCCTCTCTGCGTTGGTGGGGAACCGCTTTAGCAGGTCGGGTAAGTCCAGAGCCTGGCAAAGCCTGGCAAACTGCTCGTCGTTCCCCACCGCTAAAACAAGCCAGCCGTCTGCGGCGGGAAAGGCCCCGTAGGGCACGATCTGGGCGTGGGCGTTGCCCAGGCGCTTAGGGGGCTTTCCCGTGAGGAGGTAGCTTTCCCCCAGGTTGGCCAAGGCGAAGAGGCCCACGTCAAAAAGGGAAAGGTCTATGTGCTGGCCGAGGCCGCTCCTTTCCCGCTCCAAAAGGGCGGCAAGCACGGCCACCCCACCCATCATGCCCGTCATCACGTCAATCCAGGCCACCCCCACCTTCATGGGGGGGCCCGCTGGCTCCCCGGTGACGGACATGATGCCGGTATAGCCCTGCAAGGCGGCGTCGTACCCGGGTTCTTGGGCCCTGGGTCCCGTGTGGCCGAAACCGGTGATGGAAAGGTAGACCAGGCGGGGGTTTAGCCCTTTAAGGCTTTCGTAATCCAGACGGTAGCGCTTCAGATCCCCGGTTTTGAAGTTCTCCACCAAGACATCGGCGCCTTGGGCTAACCTCCGCACCACCTCCTGGCCCTCTGGGGTTTTCAAGTCCAAGGCCAAACTACGCTTTCCTCGGTTCACGGAGAGGAAATAGGCGCTTTCCCCCTGGACAAAAGGGGGTCCCCAGCCCCGGGTTTCGTCCCCCCAGGGGGGTTCCACCTTGATGACCTCGGCCCCCAGGTCGGCCAGGATCATGGTGCAAAGGGGGCCTGCCAGCACCCGGGAAAGGTCCAGCACCTTGATGCCGGAAAGGGGTCGCATGGGAGCATCATAAACAAGCTATATTGGTGGCGTGGGCCGGGCTTTAGGGCATCTTTTGGTCTTTTTGGTTCTCCTTTTCGTCCTCCTTCCCTTCCTCTGGATGACCTACGCTGCCTTCATGCCCAAGGAAGCCGTGTACTCGGGGGAACTGTTCTCAAAGGTGGGTTTTAGCCTGGAGAACGTGCGGGGCTTGGCGAAGGAAGGGTTTTGGAGCCGGCTTTTCTTTTCCATGACGCTTTCTTTAGGGGTGGTCCTCCTTCAGCTCCTCACGGCCCTTTTGGCCGCTTACGCCCTGCGGGCTGGGCTTGGGCTTTTGCCCTTTTACCTGGTGCTTATGGCCGTACCCGCCGAGCTCCTTTTGGTACCCCTTTATGGCATCCTCAAGGGGCTTTCCCTTTTGGATACCGCCCTTGCCCTGGCCCTACCCTTTGCCGCTAGCCCCTTCGTCATCTACCTGGTCTACCAGGCCATGCGGGCGGTACCCGAGGAGCTTTTGGAGGCAGCCCGGCTGGATGGGGCGGGGCATCGGGTGCTTCTTTTCGGGATCCTTTTCCCCTTGGTGCGGCCCACCCTGGTGGCGGCTGGGGTCTTGGCCTTCGCCGCCCACTGGAACCTGGTACTCTACCCCAGGGTCATGGTTTCCGACCCCAGGTTTTGGACCCTGCAGACCTGGCTTACGGACCTGCAGCGCAAATACCCCACGGACTGGGGCCTTCTTTCCGCCGCTGCCCTCTTCTCGGTGCTTCCCATCGCCCTTCTCTATTTGCTCTTTGAGAGGCGGGTGGTGGCCACCTTTGAGGAGGGGCTTAAGGGCTAACGTGCTATCCTGAGGGCTAAAGGGGGTGCAAGCCATGCGGGCCCTTTTGGCGGTTTTGGCCCTGGCGTTGGCCGGCTGTCTGCCGGTTGCGGTTTTGCGCACTCCGGAGCCGGTTTCCGGAAGGAGCCTAGCCTTGGGCCTGAGTGCGCTGGGGCTGGAAGGAGGTGTGGCCCTTCTTCCCTATGCTGCCTACGCCGAGGGCAACGGCCAGACCGAGTATAACTTTTCCGTCCAGATGGGCTTCAGGGCGGGGATCAAACAGGCCTTGGCCCCCGGGCTTTCCTTAGATATGGGCCTGACCTTGCCTCCCGTGCTGGGGGGGGATGCGGTGCCCCTGGCCCTGGACGCGGGGCTTTTACTAGGGCTAGGGGGTGTCTACCTTTCTCCTAGGGTGCACTGGGTTGGATTCCAGTCCCAGAATACGAGGGTGTCGGGCCTTCTCTACCAGGCCACCTTGGGCTATGCCGAGGAGGGGTTCTTAGGAGAGGGGAGCGTGCTCTTCAATGCCCAAGAGGGGGCAGTGCTTTTCGTGGTTTCCGCGGCCGTGCGCCTTTAGGGGGTAGGTATGCGGGTCTTGGCGGCTTTGATCCTGTTTGTGGCAGGGTGTGCCCCTGTAGCTGTGCTTCGCCCGCCGGATCCGGTGCAGGGGCAGGTTTTCACGGTGGGAGGCAGTGTTTTCCCAAGTCCCCAGGGCCAGTATCCGGTCTGGGCCGTACCCTACCTGGGATACGCAGGAGGGGATGGAACGTGGGAGTTTAACTTCTCCATCCAGTGGAGCGTTAGGGTGGGGGGAAAGCTCAAACTGGCCCCAGGGCTGAGCCTGGATGGGGGGCTGAGCTTCCTGCCGGGCTCGGATTCTTGGTTTGGGGATGTGGATGTGGGCCTAGTCCTGGCGGTGGACCGGCTCTATTTCTCTCCTCGCCTTCATGCGTTGGCCGCTAGGGATCAATCCCGCTCCCGTAGCGACCTTGCCTTCCAGGTGAGCCTGGGCTACTGGGGGGAGGGCTGGGCCGTGGAGGTGGGCTACGGCCCCTGTGGCTATTGCCAGATGGGTTGGGATTATAGCCGCTTGCACCAGGGGCCCTACGTGGCCTTGGGCCTCACCTTCGGAACCTCTCCCTGAGGGCCTTGAGCCTCTCCCGCACCCTTTCTTCCCAGCCTTCCCCCGTGGCCTCAAAGAGGAGGAGGTCTTCTAGCCCCTCCGGTAGGTAGCTTTGGGCGAAGCTTCCCTCCTTGTCCTCGTGGTAATAGGCGTAGCCTTTGCCGTGGCCAAGGGCCTTCTGCAAACCGGTCGGAGCGTTCCTCAGATGTAGGGGCACGGGAGCGTGAGGATGGCTCTGGGCTGCCTCCTCTGCTTTCTTCCAGGCGGTGTAAAGGCTGTTGGACTTGGGGGCCAGGGCCAGGTAAACGGTGGCCTCCACCAGGGCCAGCTCCCCTTCCGGGCTTCCCAGGGCCTCGTAGGCCTCCTTAGCCGCCACCGCCAGGCGCAGGGCCAAAGGGTCCGCCAGGCCCACATCCTCCACCGCCACCCGGATGAGGCGGCGGGCCAGGTAGAGGGGGTCGGCCCCGGCCTTAAGAAGCCTGGCCAGGTAGTAGAGGGCGGCGTCCACGTGGCTTCCCCGGAGGCTTTTGTGGAGGGCGGAGACCAGGTCGTAAAACCCATCCCCGCCCTTGTCCATGGCGAAGCGCTCGGCGCCCAGGGCTTCCCGTACGGTCCTTACGCTTACCTCTCCCAAGGAGGCGGCCAGCTCCAGGGTGTTAAGGGCGAAGCGGGCGTCGCCGGCGGCGGCCTGGGCCAGGAGGTGGAGGGCTTCCTCCTCAAAGGGGGTTCCCGGGAGGCCCCTAGGGTCGGTGAGGGCTTTCTGGAGAAGGGCTAGGAGGTCTTCCTCGGAGAGAGGCCTTAAGGGAAAGAAGCGCAGGCGGGAGCGGAGGGCGGGGGTGAGCTCAAAGGCGGGGTTTTCCGCGGTGGCCCCGATCAGGGTGAGGAGGCCCGACTCCAGATGGGGCAGGAGGGCGTCTTGCTGGGCCCGGTTGAAGCGGTGCACCTCGTCCAGGAAAAGGACCAGGCTCCTTTCCTTTCTGGCCCTTTCCACCGCCGCCCTTATTTCCTTGAGCCCCGCCTCCACCGCAGAAAGCCGGAGGAAGGGCTTGCCCACCCCCTCCGCCAGGATCTGGGCCAGGGTGGTCTTGCCCGTGCCCGGCGGGCCGAAGAGGACCATGGAGGAAAGCCTTTTCCCCTCCAGCATCCGCCTTAAAAGCCCCCGGGGCCCGGTGAGGTGGGGCTGTCCCAGGACCTCGTCCAAGGAGCGGGGTCTAAGGCGCTCGGCCAGGGGTTCCATCCCCTTCATGCTAAGGCGGGCGTAAGGGGAGGCATGGTAGTCTTGGAAGGAGCATGCGCTGGCTTTTCCTCCTGCCGTGGGGCCTTTTCCTTTTGGGGCTTCTTCCCCTGGCCCTGGCTGAGCCCCTGGGCCAGGTGGAGCGGGGGCTTGGGCTTCTCTTTTCCGGTCTTCTCCTGGCGGCTAGCGGGAGCTTGTTTTCCCGCTTCCCCGTGGCCTTTTCCGTGCAGTTCTTCTTGGTCTTGGGTCTGGGGCTTCTTTCCTTTCAACTGGCCTTGGAAAGCGCCTTGGCGGTCACGGCCCTCGAGGCCCAGGGCTACACCGCTTTGGGCGGTGCCCTGGGGGCCTTGGCCCTGGCCATGGCCTTCTTCCTGGGCACGGGGCGGGAGGCGCCCCTTTTGCCTGCCCTGGAGGGCATGGGTTCCCAGGAAGACCTGCGCCGCCTGGCCGGGGCCCTGGAAGGCCTGGCCCTCAGGCGCCCCCTGGTGCTGGTTTACCTCTCCACCTCCGCCTCCCCTGAAAGGCTGCAGGCGGAGCTTCGCCGGGGGGATCTGGCCTTCCGCCTGGAGGGGGGGTACCTCTTGGTGCTGCAAGGAAGCCAGCCTGAGGATGCCGCCGGGCTTATGCGGAGGCTTAAGGAGCGGTTTCCCCTCTTAGCCTATGCGGTGGAGCGCTGGCAGGGGGGGAGCCTGGAAAGCGTGCTGGCCCGCCTCGAGGCGGAGGCCCTCCTCCAGTCCTGATCCTGTGGTGTAACCGGCAGAGGTTACACCAGCGCCAGGGTGTACGGGTTTTCCCTTTACCTTGCTCCCTTTGACCTCCAAGGCCCTTACCCTTAGCCTCAGGGAGGTCAAGATGGAACAGGCCAAGGAGATTAGCCAGGCGTGGCAGGAAGCCCTGGAAACCTACGGAGAGCGGGAAGAGGAGTAGGGGTTAAGGTTAAGGCAAAGGGGGCCGGGTTTAAAGAACCTGGCCCCTGCTTACTTCCCCACCAAGCGCTTCCGCTTAGAGGGGTCCAGCACCTTCTTGCGCAGGCGTAGGCTCTTGGGGGTGACCTCCAAAAGCTCGTCCTCGGCCAGGAACTCCAGGGCTTCCTCCAGGGAAAGCCGCCTTGGGGGCACCAGGCGGATGTTCTCGTCGGAGCCTGCTGCCCGGATGTTGGTGAGCTTTTTGGCGGTGGTGACGTTCACCTCCAGGTCGTTTTCCCGCACGTGTTCCCCCACGATCATGCCCACGTAGACCTCGGTGCCCGGCTCAATGAAAAACTGCACCCGCTCCTGCAGGCGGTTGAGGCTATAGGCGGTGGCCACCCCCGCTTCCATGGCCACGGCGCTACCCGTGGTGCGGGTGGGGATGGGGCCCGCCTCGGGGCCGAAGCCGTGGAAGGTGTGGCTCAAAAGCCCCTCTCCCCCGGTGAGGGAAAGGAAAAGGCTTCGGAAGCCAAAAAGGGCCCGGGCTGGGACCACGAACTCCGCCCTTACCCGCTCGCCCACCTCCATGTGGACCATTTCCGCCCGCCGGGCCCCCAGGGCCTCCATGACGCTTCCAAAGCGGTCCTGGGGCACCTCCACCACCAAAAGCTCGTAGGGCTCGAGGCCATCCTTGGTGAGCACCCGGGGCTGGCCCACGCTGAACTCGTATCCTTCCCGGCGCATGGTTTCCAGGAGGATGGCCAGGTGGAGCTCTCCCCGGCCCCTAAGCTCAAAGACCTCGGGGGCGACTTCCTCCACCTGGAGGGCCACGTTGGTGCGGAGCTCCTTAAGGAGGCGTTCCTTCAGCTTCTGGCCGGTCACGTGCACCCCCTCCCGTCCGGCAAAGGGGGAGGTGTTGGCGGTGAGGGTGAGGGCCACGGTGGGCTCGTCCACCTTCAGGCGGGGAAGGGCCTCTCGGGTCTGGGGGTCGGACAAGGTATCCCCGATCTCCACCCCTTCCACCCCCGCCAGGGCCACGATGTCCCCGGGCAGGCTCTCCGCCACCTCCACCCGCTCCAGGCCCTGGTGGGTGTAGACCGCCACCACCTTGGCGGAGAGGGCTTCGCCCTCTTTCAAGATGGCTATGCTTTCCCCCTTGCGCACCCGGCCCCGGGCCACCTTGCCGATGGCGATGCGCCCCAGGTAGGGGGAGTGGTCCAGGTTGGCCACCAGAAGCTGGAAGGGCCCCTCCTCCCACCGGGGCGAGGGGATGTGCTGGAGGATGGTTTGGAAAAGCTCGGAGAGATCCTCTTTGGGTTCCTCCCGCCAGGCCCGGCCATCCCGGCCGATGGCGTAGAGGTAGGGAAAGTCCAGCTGCTCCTCCGTGGCCCCCAACTCCACCATGAGGTCAAAGGTGAGGTTTAGGACCTCATCGGGGCGGGCTTCCTTCTTGTCCACCTTGTTGAGGACCACGAGGGGCTTGAGCCCAGCCTCCAGGGCCTTCCTTAGGACGAAGCGGGTCTGGGGCATGGGGCCTTCGGCGGCATCCACCAAAAGGAGCACCCCGTCCACCAGGGAAAGGGCCCGCTCCACCTCCCCGCCAAAGTCCGCATGGCCGGGGGTGTCCACGATGTTGATCTTCACCCCATCCCAGACCACGGCCGTATTCTTGGCCAGGATGGTGATGCCCCGCTCCTTTTCCAGGTCGCCCGAGTCCAGGATCCGCTCCCCCTCTTCCTTGGCCAGGGCCTTGGCCTGGCGAAGCATGGCGTCCACCAAGGTGGTTTTCCCGTGGTCCACGTGGGCAATGATGGCGATGTTTCTAATCTCCATGGGCGCACCCAATCCCCCCACTCTACCATGCGGGGGCGCGTAGGATAGGGGCATGGAGCTAGGGGCGGGGGGTGTGGTCTTTAACGAAAAGGGGGAGGTGCTCCTCCTCCGCGACCGCATGGGCTTCTGGGTTTTCCCCAAGGGGCACGTGGAGCCAGGGGAGGTCCTCGAGGAGACCGCGGTGCGGGAGGTCCTGGAGGAAACCGGGATAAGGGCCGAGGTCGTGGCTCCCCTCTTTCCCACCCGTTACGTGAACCCCAAGGGGGTGGAGCGGGAAATACACTGGTTTCTCATGCGGGGGGAGGGGGAGCCCCGCCTGGAAAAGGGGATGAGTGGGCTCGGTTGGTTTAGCCCGGAAGAGGCCCGAGCCCTCCTTTCCTTTCCCGAAGACCTGCGCCTTTTGGAGGTGGCCCTTGAGCGTTTACCGCTTTGAGGACAAGCTTCCCCAGGTGCACCCCACCGCCTTCATCGCCCCCGGGGCTTACGTGGTGGGGGAGGTGGAGGTGGGGGAGGGAGCTTCCATATGGTTTGCCGCCGTGGTCCGGGGGGATTTGGAGCGGGTGGTGATTGGCCCGGGAAGCAATATTCAGGATGGCGCGGTTCTCCACGCCGACCCCAGCTTTCCCTGCCTTTTGGGGGCCGGGGTTACCGTGGGGCACCGGGCGGTGGTCCACGGGGCGGTGGTGGAGGAGGGAGCCCTGATCGGCATAGGGGCGGTGGTGTTGAACGGGGCTAGGGTGGGGCGGAATGCGGTGGTGGGGGCGGGGGCGGTGGTCCCTCCCGGAATGGAGATTCCCGAAGGGAAGCTGGCCGTGGGGGTCCCGGCCCGCATCAAAGGGGCGGCGGAGCCTCCGGGAAACGCCCCCAGGTATCGGGCCTTGGCGGAACGCTACCGCCAAGGGCTTTCCCCCCTGGACCTTCCCCGCCGCTACCGCCTCACCCTGCGGGGGCAGGATGCCCTGAACCCCTTTAGCGAACTGCATCTTCGCCTGAAGCGCACCCGAAAGGAGGTCCTCGAGGTCCTGAGGCGGGCCTCCCAAGGTTTCCCCCTGGGCCCGGAGGAGGCCCTTCCCTTGGTGGAGGACGGGTTTCTCTCCCCCGAGTGAGCCCGGGGCCACATAGGGTGGGGATTCAAGGTGGCAAGATGAAGCGCAAGATGGTGGAGATAGAAGAAACCGGTTTGACCTTTGAAACGGAAGTGGACCTGGAGCACCTTCAGAGGCTCTCGGCTGAATGGCTGGAGGTGATCGGGGAGGATCCTTCCCGCCCGGGCCTCCTGAAGACGCCAGAGCGGGTGGCCAAGGCCTGGGCCTTCCTCACCCGAGGGTATCGGCAGGACCTGAAGGCCATCATAAACGAAGCCGTATTCCCGGCTGAGGGTAGCGAAATGGTGGTGGTGAAGGGCATCGAGTTCTACTCCATGTGCGAGCACCACCTCCTGCCCTTCTTCGGCCAGGTGCACATTGGCTATATCCCAAATGGAAAGATCCTGGGGCTTTCCAAGTTCGCCCGCATCGTGGATATGTTTGCGAGAAGGCTTCAGGTGCAGGAGCGCCTGGCGGTGCAGATCGCCGAGGCCATCCAGGAGGTCTTAGAGCCCCAGGGCGTGGGCGTGGTGGTGGAGGGGGTTCACCTCTGCATGATGATGCGGGGGGTGGAGAAGCAACACTCCCGCACCACCACCAGCGCCATGCTGGGAGTCTTCCGGGAAAGCCAGAAGACCCGGGAGGAGTTTCTAAGCCACTTGAAATAGCCCCTCCTGCGCGGGCAGGAGGGGCCAGGGGGCCTATGGTGGGTGGCCTATTCCGGGACTTGGGGCGGTGTGGGCGCCTCGCACCCAGGCACGGCCATCTGGGGGGTTAGGCCCTCTACCACCACGGGGATTTCCGCATCCCCCACCCCTTCCACGTGGATCCGTAAGAGACCGCTTTCTGCCCCCTGGGGCACCTGGAACATCAAGGTGGCTGGGTCCTGGGCTTGGGTGATCTCAGGGTTTTCTTCCCGTAAGCCCGGTGGGAACAGGGCGTAGTTGGTGCCGGCATCCCAGTCGGCTTGGGAACCAAAGGTGTTGCCCTTGAGGGCCATCCAATCCCCAGCCCGCACCTTGCACCCTGCCACCACATCGGGCGCCACCGACTGGATTTGCAGGTTGCCCGAGGTCTTGATCCCCTGGGGAGCTGAGCAGGCAGCCAAAAGTCCCAGCAGCAAAAGAAGGGCTGTTTTCCTCATGTTGCCTCCTTACTCCGAGCAGTGCCCTGGCCCCACCAGGCCGTTGTTGTAGTCGTCCAATAGGGCGGCATACGCCTTGGCCTGGTTGGAGGTGGCCTTATCCAGGGAATCGCCCGGCTTGTAGGTGTTGAAGAAGGTTTCCGCCCAGGCTAGGGCCGCATCCACCTGGGGGGTGGTGGAGGCCCCGTTCAGGATGTTCAGCTTGGCGGCGATGTACTGGTGGGCCAGGATGTAGTAGGCGTTTCCCTTGGGTGAGGTCCAGAGAACCTGGTAGTAGCTCTGGCCGGACTGGAAGAAGAGGGTGTCCTCGCCTATTTGCGCCCAGGTGTCGTCGTAGGGGGCAGGGCCGTAGCGGGAATGGGTCTTCCAGTAGCCCTGGGTTAAGGTGCATCCGCCTTCGCAGGGAACGGAAACCTTTACCGTGGCTGAGGCCGAACCCTGGGTTTGGGTGTCGGAGGTGGTGAAGGTGGCGGTGTTGTCCACCTGGTATTCCCCGCACCGGTCAAAGCGGATCCAGCGTTCAAAGAAGTAGGTTTGGGAGATGACGCCTTCCGGGGTGATACCGCTGATGGCGTTGACCAAGGTGGCCGAAGGATCGCTCACGGTGACGCTACCGTCCACCACCTGGGTAGGGGTGGTAAAGGCGAAGCTGGCCTGGCTCGAGGCGGTGCCGCTTTGGCCCCCACCGCTCCAGTCCACCGTGGCGGTGTTGGTCCGGCCTTGCCCGTTGGGCAGGGCCTGGCTGTAGGTGCAGCTTAACGCTTGGCCTGCGGGCAGGGCATAGGGGAAAGTGACCCCACAGTTCAGGGCTATGTTTTCTCCCGTGGAGAGGGTGTCGCTGGGGGTTTGCAAGATGACAGCCACGCCACCCGTGTTCTTGATGGTGACCGTCCCCTTCACCTTGAAGTCGGAGTCCGTGGGGGTGCCCACCAGATACACCGCATACTTGGCCAGGTAGGACTGCCCCGGGGCCAGGGTGAGGGTTCCGCTTGCCGGATCCGTGACCTTCTTCTCCATGGTCCAATGGTAGGTGCGCTTGAACTCGGGCACCGCTGTTTTTTCCATCGTTACCGAGGCGCCTACCGCCACCTGGGGCTTTAACCCTTGGGGCTCCTGGGAGCAAGCTCCCAGGAGCCCTACCACCCAAAGAACCGCGTACCAATGCCGCATACGTACCACTCCTTTCCGAATCCTTGAACCTCAATGGTTTGCGCTTTCCGAGGGGATGGCCAGGCCCACCTCACCCAGCCTTTCCCCATCGGCCAGCACCAAAAGGGAGTAATGGCCGGGGCCTAAGGGTATATCCCCGGTCCAGGTGTAGCCGTCCTCGCTTTTGAGGGCGAAGCTCTGGCCTTTTTCCGTCAGGGCTACTTGATTAGCCCGGAAGCGAAGGGTGATCTTTACTTTAGGACCCTCCAGGGAACTGGGGCTATAGAGGGAGCCAGGCACCACCTGAAGGAACAAAGGCGCTTCGGCTTCCTCCTGCCCCTTGGCTTTCACGGTCAGCGTATGAAACCCCGGGGCCAAGGCTAGGCGGATCCGGGCGGCGTAGTAGTTCCCCTCCTGACGGAGTAGGGCCACCGGGCCTGAGGGGAGGTCCAGAAAAACCACCTGGGCTTCCCCCTGCACCAAGGCCTTGATCTCCACCTCGGCCCCGGAGATGGGGGTGGAGGGGTCGGCGGTGGCCACCAGGCTCAGGCGGTCTGCGGTGTAGGTCACCTCCACCTCCCGCCTGGGGGGGAGGGCCACCACCTGGGTGGCCTTTGGGGGTAGGCTGGGATCCACCTGCACCTGCAGGGCTTCGCCGCCCTGGTAGCCCGCAGGCAGGTAGCGGGGGTCGGGATATACCCGGTATTCCCCGCGGAAAAGCCCACCTATAAGGGCGCGACCGTTGGCGTCCGCCCGTGTGCAGCGTTTTACCGGTCCCTCGGCGCAAACCCCGGCGAAGGCCAGGCCCTGCTCGTTTCCGCTGTCCAGCACCTGGACCGCCAGGGTGGTGGCGGGGGCGAAGGGCAGGTTCTTCTCCAGGCTGGCGTTCAGGATTACCCGAACCCGTTCCTCCCCTACTAGGGCTAGGGTGGCGGGAAGGTTGCCGAAAAAGAGGGCGCCCTCGCCAGCGGCGGTGAAAAGACGGTAGCGGCCTTCTGCGTCGGTGGTTTCGCAGGTCTTCCCCAGGCATACCCTCAGGCCCGCCAAAGGCGCCTCGCCGGGATCCCGGTGCCCGTTCAGGTTCTCGTCGCGAAAGGCCTGGCCCACCACCTCGCCTCCCTTACGGCCGCCAAAGAGGTCCACCATCTCCTTCGGGGTGGTGAAGGTGAAGGTTTGCGTGTAGGCCAGGCTGAGGCCAAAGGCGTGGCGGGCTTCCCCGGGCTCGAGGATGAGGGTGTAGGAGGCCCCCAAGGAAAGGCCGGGTTCCAGGAAGTTGCGCTGGAAGAGGGAAAGGCCCAGGCGTTGGTTTGGGCTCTCCTCCAGGCGGTACTCGTAGAAGAGGCGGCTTTGCAGGCTTCCCGGCCAGAGCTGATTCCAGGCGGCCCCGTAGAGGGTAACGTCCTTGTCCGTGCCCCGCTTGGTCAGGTACTGCCCCTCGAGGCTCCCCCCGCTCAAGGCCAGTCGGAGCAAGAGGCTTCCTTCCAGAAGGGGATTTTCCTGGAGAAGATAGCGCAGGTAGCCGGAAAGGCTCAGGTCGCGGGTGCCCAGGGTGAGGCTGGCCTGGTAGCTCTGGTTCTCGGGGGCTTCCCCGGAAAGCCTTTTGTTCATGCCGTAGCTTAGGCTCAGGCCCCCGCTGTACACCCCGGGTTCGCCGAAGGCGGTGCTGAGGCTTGGGGCCAAGCCATACCCCCGGCTTTCCCCTTGTTGCCGGTAACTGCCCGTGAGGCTTACGAAGGCCCCGGCCACCGGCTGGGCGTAAAGGGTGAGCTGGTTTTGCCAAAGGCCCTGGCTGGGGCCCAGTTGCACGCTGGTGCTCCCCCGAAGGCCCAGGGGGTAAAGGCTCCGGGTGCCCCCTGCCAGGCCCAGGGTGTGGAGGCCGGCCAGGGGCACGCCGCCATAGCTTTGCACCAACTCCAGGTCCTGGGTCTGCCAGGTGAGGCTTTGGCTCAGGCCAAAGGAAAGCCGGTAGGCCTCCCCCGTCTGGCCGCTGAGGTCGGTGCCCAGGCCCAGGCTAAGGCCCCCCTCCAGGGGCAGGCGGTAGCGCAGGCTCAGGTTGTCCTGGCGGCCCGTGGGGGCGGTTTGCGTGGAGAGGGCGCCTTGGAGGTCTAGGCTTTTGTCCAGGCTCACCGCGCTGGCCCTAAGGCCCAGGCCCCCTGGGCGGTAGGTGCCCTCGAGGCTCACCCGCGCCGGGTCTAAGCGGAAGGTGGAGGCCAGGCCGAAGCTTCCCTGCCCCCCTTGGGCCCGGGCCTCCCAGCCCTCGCCCTTGAGGCTCAGGGTGAGGGTCTGGGGCAGGCGCAAGGGATCCTGCAGATCCCCCGTGAGGGGGCTTGGGGCAAGGGTGGCCGTCACATAGTCGGAAAGGGCCCCGCTTAAGCTGGGAGCCAGGAGGTAGCCCACCTGGCCTTGAATCTGGCCCCGTTCCCAGGTGGCCCCCAGGCTCAGGGCCACGCCCAGCCCCAGGGTGAGTTCGGGGTCCCGGTCACTTTTACCGCTTCCCGCCAGGGGATCCTTGAAGAGCACGATGACCCCAGCCTCCTTCCGGGCCTCGGGCTGGGTCTTGGGGGTGGCCCTGAGCTTCAGGTAGAAGCGGTAGCCGGCGGAGATCTCCCCTTGAGGGTTCACCAAGACCCGCACCACCCCGGTTTCCCCGGGGGCCA
The DNA here is from genome assembly GCF_003336745.1 of Thermus caldifontis. Classification (NCBI taxonomy): domain Bacteria; kingdom Thermotogati; phylum Deinococcota; class Deinococci; order Thermales; family Thermaceae; genus Thermus; species Thermus caldifontis. The sequence goes on from NZ_QGMX01000003.1 coordinate 222,634, forward strand.
GGCTCAGGCCCGCTGGATTTAAGAACACCTGGAACATGGCGGCCTCCGCCTCCAGCAAGACCTCCTCCCTTTGGTTGGAGCGGTTGCTGACATAGACCGGAAACTCAAAGGGTCCTCCCAGGTTGGCCTCGAGGGTGGCCGGGGCGGAGAGGGCTACCTGGATCAAGGGCAACACCGTTAACGCCACCTCGGTCCTGGCCACCTCCTTTTCCCCCTCGTAGGCCGCCACCAGAGCCCTCCCCTGGGTGCCTGCAGGCAGAGGGGGTACCCGCAGGGTGAAGCTTAGGGTTTCCTCCTTGCCCTCCAGTACCGCCTGCCTTTCCTGGGAAAGGGCCTGCCAGCCCTCCGGGGGGAAGAGGCGGAAGCGCACCGACCCGGTTCCCTCCACCTTCAGGCTCAAGGTGAGGTAGTCCCCCGGGACCCCGGCGAGGCCAGGGCTGGGGAGGAAGCGCACCTGGGCCCAGGCCAGACCAAGAAGGAGGGGGAGAAGAGCCGGAAAAAGTCTCATCTCAAGGCTGCCTCAAAGCAGTGACCAGGGCCTGGACCACGTAGTTGCCCGCTCGCTCGTTGCCCAGAAGCTCCAGGGCAAACTCCAGGCGGAGCTCCAGCCAGTCCCCCGTGGGGCCGGTCTGGGTGTAAATGATCTGGGGGGTGCCGTCGGCGCGAAGCCATAGCCCCCCATTCACCCGGTAAAGAACCTGTCTGGCGGGCAGGAGCAAAGCCCCATTTTGATCCCTGAGATCCGGGATCTGCAGGAGGAGGCTCCACACCCCAGGGGCATTGGAGAAGACCTGGACCGGTAAGATGCCGCCTTCCAGGTTGCTGGCGGGGTAGGTGGCGGGGAAGGCCTTGGGAGGGTAGTCTTGGAGGTCAAAGGCGATCTGGGTGGTGGGGGTGCGGATGGCGATGGTCTCCGGGATCAGGGTCTGCACGATCCAGGTGGCCTGGGCCAGGGCCGGGGCCAAGAACAGGACGAGGGTGGTTAGCCAAGTTCTCATGGGGTACCTCCTTTTTCCCCTTCCTCGCCGGGGGGCGAGGGCGGTGCGGCCAAGGGGGTGCGCAGGGTAAAGGGTAGGTCGGCGGCCACGTCCTTGGTGGGATCGCCGTAGTTGAGGATGGCCAAGGCGGTGTAGTTCCCCACGGGTAGGGGGCCTACCAAGGTGACGGGAAGGATGCGCACCTGGCCCGGCAGGACCACCACCTCCTCCACCTCCACCTCCGCCACCTTGCGCCCCGAGGCATCCCGCACCTCAAAGCGGCCGAAAAGCTTCTGGGCGGTGTTCCCCGTGTTCTGGTACTGGATGGCGAAGCGGTAGGGCTCCTGCGGGTTCTTAGGGGGGCTGGGCACGATCCCGGTGATCCGCCCCCCAGTGGTTAAGGGCGCTATGTTCACGTAGAAGACATGGGCCATGCGCACCCGGAAGGTAGCCAAGGGGACCCCGGGGGGCGGGTTGGGATCCTCGGATTCCAGGAAGAGGATGCTCCAGTGAGTCCCGGGGGTGGCCTCCTTGGGTACGGTGAGGGTGTAGGTGAGGGGGCGGCTTTGCTTGGGTTCCAGCAAAAACTCCGCTGGGGAGAAGGTGGCCCAGGGGCTTGCGCTTTCCTTCAACGTCCCTCTGGGGAGAAACTGGATCTTTCCCATGGGATCGTAGGTCCAATCCCCCAGGCTTACCCGGACCCGCACCGGGCGGGTGCCCACGTTGTAGACGGTAAGGGTTTGGGTAAGGGGTTCTCCCGGCTTGGCCTCCTTGAGGAGGACCGGGGGTTCCACGCCCAGGGTGCTTTGGGCCAGGGCGCCGAGGGCCAGGCTTAGGAGGAAGGGAAAGATTCGCTTCATGGTTCACCAATAGGGTGAAGGCCTGGCCCTAGGGCCAGGCCCTCGGGTTCGCTTACCAAGCCGTCGTGGCCAGGGTGTAGGTGAGGTTGGCGGTGCTCTTGCCCCAGAGGTCGCTGTTGACCTTGACGGCCACCACCACCAGGTCATCCAGCCAGCTCTTGTAGCCGCACCGCTCGGGGTTGTTGCCGGAACGGCTTCCCGTGGGGCCAGCCTGCAGGTTGCGGGGTACCAGTTCCAGATTGCCCCCGTTGGGGAGTTCGTAAAGGCCTGTGGCCGCACCGAAGGTGTCGCAGGGGTTGTCCTGGATGTAGAGGTGCTGGATCCCCTGGGCGCTTTCGGGGTCGTTGCGGTTCACGGTCAGGTGCCACTGCTTCCCGTTGGAGAACTTCTGCAGGATGAAGGTGCGGTAGCAGACGAAGTAGTTCTTGCTTCCTGGGACGAGTTCCCCGTTCTTGTCCAGCTTAATAGGGGGATAGGCGGTCACCGCCCCGCCACCGTTGATGGTGATGTTGGGCCACTGGGCCACGCCGTAGCTGGTGCCCAAGGGCAGGGTCTGCACCTGGTTGTAGAAGTTATTCCCCAGCTGGGTCTTCACGTCCTGGTCCGTAAGCCCGTAGACGCAGACCATCTGCCCGCCGAAGTCCGGGGTGGAGTTGGGCCAGGTGGTCCCGTCCAGCCCCGTCAGGTCAAAGGTCAGGGTGGTCACGTCCAGGTGCAGGGCCGTGGCCTTGGGCAGGATGAGCTCGATGGTCTGGTTGACGGCGGCCGAGTCGGTCCCCTTGGCGTAGGCGTCCGGGCCGTTGCCCTTGGTGGGGGCCACCGTGGGCGCCTGGGCCAACGCCAGGGGTGCTAGAGCCAATACTGCTACCAGAATGCCTTTGCGCATAAATCCCTCCGAATCCGCCCCTCGAGGTGGTGGCCTCTCAGGACGTCCTCACCCTACGGGGAGGGGCGTTACGCAAGCGTGACGGCAAGGAAACTCTTCGCCAGGCGGGGAAAGGGGTTTTGTGCTAGGCTAGGGGAGAGGCAGGTAACGGGTTGAAACGGCCGCTTAACGATTCCCTTTACGCCTTGCCCCTTTACGGTCCGGGGAGAATGGTTTCCCCTCAGGGCAAGGAGGTGCGCCTTTCCCGCAAGGGGTTGGCCTTGCTCTACTACCTGGCCCTGGAGGGGCCCACCCCGAGGGTCCGCTTGGCCGACCTCCTCTATGGCCATGCCTCGGGTTTGCAGAACCTGCGGGTGGAACTTTTCCGCCTGGCCCAGGCCCTGGGGCGGGAGGTCTTCCCCAAGGCACAGGATCCCTTGGTTCTGCCTCCTTGGCTGAAGCTGAAAACCTCGGGGCAGGGGGAGGTCCTGGAAGGGTTGGAGGAGGTGGGGGGACTCGAGGAATGGGTTTTGGAGGTGCGCGCCCGCTATGAGGGGGTTTCTACCCTCCCTTCCCGCCATGGCCTTCTCCGGGAGCTGGCCTCCTTGCGCCCCCCTTTTCTCTTGGTTCTACGGGGCCGGCTGGGGGCAGGGCAGAGGGAGGTGGCGAGGGAGCTGGCCCGGATCCTTGGCCTTCCCTTCCACACCAGCCTGCGTCCGGAGGGGGTGGTTTACCTGGAGCCCCCCTATCCCCAGGGCCCCTTGCGGGACCTTGTGCGCTCCAGGGCCCTTTTGGTCCTCCGGCTGGATCCGGGGGAGGAACCCAAGTTCTTCCTGGAGCTCAGGGCCCATTATCCAGCGGAGCGCATCCGGCTGGTGGACCTGGGTCCTCTAAGCTGGCTCGAGGCCCGGGAAGGGTTTCTTTCCCGCCTGCCCTTTCAGGAGGCAGCCCGGGCGTACTTCGGAGCCGGGGGACAGCCGGAATGGATCCCGGAATGGCTTGCCTGCTCCGCTTTTCCCCAGCGCCCTCTGGCCCAGCTGCGCCTGCAGGCAAGGTATCTGAGCGAGCCCGCACGCCTGGCCCTGGAGCGGCTTTCCGTGACCTATGGGACCATTCCGGAAGAGGTGCTGGATGCCCTGGGTGCTTTGCCCTATCTAGAGGAGCTGGAGCGCAGGAGCTGGCTGGTCTACCGGGAGGGATACCGTTTTGCCAGTGAGGCCGAACGCCGCCTCCTTTGCGCAAGCCTGCCTCCAGGACGGCGCCAGGAGCTGCATGAGCGGGCGGCCACCGCCTTGGTCCTTGCGGGTAAGGGGGAGAAGGAAGCTTGGCACCGCCTGGCCTTGGGGGAGAGGGTGCCGGTTCCTTGGGCGGGAGGCCGCCTCGAGGCCCCTTCCCAGGGTTCTGGGGGATGGGGGTGGAGGCGGGAGGTTTGCGGCTCTGGGCGGGAGCAGATGCTTTTGCCTGGGGGTGCGGAGGGGGTTTTGACCACGAAGAGGGGCTTCGCAGTGGCCTTGCTGGAACCGGAGGAGGAAGCCCTTCTCACCCTGGCACCCCTGGATGAGGAACTCCTTTTGGAGATGGAAGGGGAGGCCTATGCCCCGGAGGAGGGGTTTGGTCTCATCCTGGGGGTGGCGAGCGGGGGAAAGGAAGGGTATCTGGGGTTAGAGAAGGCGTTTGCCTACCGGTTGCAGCTCGGCCGGGGCCCCTTGCGCTTGCGCTTTTGGGGCCAGGGAATCACCGAGTTTTCCTTGCGGGCCTTTAGGCCCCGGCCGGGTGGGGGTGAGGCCCTCCGCCTAGCGGCGGAATAGGTGCAAAAGAAGGCTTAGAAGAAGGGAAAGGAGAAGGGCCGAGGTGATGGGGATGTACACCCGTAGCCCTTCCCGCTCCATGCGGATATCCCCTGGCAGGTGGCCGAACCAGAAGAAGAGCTTAGGAAAGTAGAGGAGCAAAAGGCCTAACAGGGCTAGGGAAAGGCCAATGAAGAGGAGAACCTTACCCGCTTCCATTCCCTACCTCCAAATAGGCGGTGAGGGCGGCGCCTAGAAGCCCGGCTTCCCCGCCCAGAAGGGCCCGGCGCAAAGGGGGTACCTCCCAGCCCGAGAGGTAATGCCGGTAGGCTTCCTCCAGGGCTTCCCAGTACGCCAGAGGGGCGTTGAGGGCCAGCCCCCCGCCCACCACCACCACCCCGGGGTCAAAGGCCTTCACCAGGCTGGCAAGGCCGATTCCCACGTAACGGGCCCCTTGGAGAAGGATGCGCCTGGCCTTGGCCTCGCCCTCCAGAAAGCGCTGGAAGAGCTCCTTGGTGTCCACCTTGCGGTGGTAGGCGTAGGAGGCCTCCCGCTCCAGGGCCCGGCCAGCGGCCAGGGCCTCCAGGCACCCCTCCAGCCCGCAGCCGCATAGGGGTCCTCCGGGAAGCAGGGTGATGTGCCCCAGCTCCCCCCCTTGCCCCCTTTCCCCCCTTAAGACCCTTCCCCCCAGGACCACCCCGCCCCCGATCCCGGTGGAGACGGTGAGGAAGAGGGAGGTATCCTCCCCCCGGGCCGCCCCCAGGTGGTGCTCGGCCAAAGCGGCGGCGTTGGCGTCGTTTTCCAGGTACACGGGCCTCCCCGTGGCCTCCTCCAGGAGGCGACGGATGGGGAAGTTCACCAGGCCCCGGATGTTGGGGGTGAAACGGATCACCCCCTCCCTGAAGTCCAAAGGCCCCGGGGTACCCAGGCCGATGGCCACGCCCCTGGTCCCGGCCTCCGCCTCGGCCTTGGCCGTGGCCTCCGCCAAGGCCCTTACCACCGCTAGGCCGCCTTCTTCGGGGGTGGGGAGGACCACGTGGGAAAGAAGCCTTTCCCCGTCAAAGACCCCAGCGGCGATCTTGGTGCCCCCCAGGTCCAGGCCCACCACGGTCATGGGATCTCCTCCTCCAGGACCGCTTCCGCTTCGCCCAGCAAGGCTTCGGGCACCCACAGGTTCACATCCCCCATATAGGTGCCCAAGGCCGCCTCGGGCAGGCCGGAAAAGGGGGTTTCCAGGACCACGGGGATGCCCCTGGCCTCGAGCCTCACCTTCACCCCCTCGGCCACGGGCCGGGGGGCGGTGAGGAGCTTCCGGTAGGGGGCTCCGGCCATCAGGCGGCGTTCCATAGGGCCTCCACCAGGTGCACGTAGTCTTGGGCGGCCCTTTCCACCTCCCTTAAGGGGATGTGCTCCCTAGGGGTGTGGGCCAGGGCAGGGTCCCCCGGGCCATAGCCCAAGACGGGAGCCTTGGCCCCCAGGTAAGGGGCGTCGGTGGTGAAGGGCCAAAGGCCCGCCTTCTCCTGGCCTAGGGCCTTAAGGGCCGCAAGGAGCAGGGGGTGGTCTTCGGGCAGGCGGTAGGGGGGCCAGAGGGCAGGGATGAGGAGGCGCACCTCTCCCGAGGCCCGCTCCTCCTCGGGGATGTAGACCGAGGCGTCCCCAAGGGCCTTGAGCCTCTCCAAAAGTCCTTCCAGATCGGCCTCGGGTTCGTAGCGCACGTCCAGGTACAGGCGCACCACCCCCGGGGTCTGGTTTCTGGCCCCGGGGTAGGTGTCCACCCGGGTGGGGGTGAGCTTGAGGCTGGGGGGCAGGGGAAGGTCCCGTAGGGCTAGGAGGTACTCCCCCAGATCATAGAGGGGGTTTTCCGGGCCCGAAAGGGCGGCGTGGGCCTCTTCCCCCTCAAAGTCCGCCCAGACCTCCGCCCGGCCCCGGTGGCCCCGCATGAGCCTTAAAGCTGAAGGCTCCCCCAGGATAAAGGCGAGAGGGGCAAGCCTTGCCGCCGCATGGCGGCTCCCCAAGCCCCCCACTTCCTCCTGCACCGTGGCCAGGAAGCGCACCCGCCCCTTGAGGGGTTTTTGCGAAAGGGCCTCGAGGGCCAGGAGCATGGCCACCAACGGGCCTTTCATGTCCACCGCCCCCCGGCCCCAAAGGGCCTCCTGGGCCACGGCGCCTTGGGGGTAGGGCCAGTGGCTGGTGTCCCCCACGGGTACCACGTCCAGGTGGCCGGCCAGGACCACCTCGGGTTCCTTTTCCCCCAGCAGGGCCTCCACGTTTCCCGCCTCGTCCAGGGTGGCGGGGAGTCCCATTCCCCTTAGGGCCTCGAGGAGCAAGCCCGCAGCCTCCCCTTCCTGCCCCGGAAGGCTTTCCGCCTGGATGAGGCGGGAAAGAAGCCGTACCCAGTCCACGCCCCTATCCTACACCCCGGCCCAAGGCCACCGCATACAGGGCTATCCCTAAGGCCACGGAGGCGTTCAGGGACTCGGCCTCCTTCCGGATGGGGATGCGGAAAAGCTCATCGCAGCTTTCCCTTACCAACCGGCGCATGCCCTCCCCTTCCGAGCCCAAGACCAGGGCCAGGGGCCTTTGGAAGTCCAGCTCCTTGGGGGTCTTTTCCCCCCTTACGTCCAGGCCGTACACCCAAAGCCCCCGTTCCTTTACCGCCTCCAGGGCCCGGGGGAGGTTTTTCACCTTCACCACGGGAAGCTTTAGGGCGGCCCCGGCGCTGGCCTTCAGGGCCAAGGGGGAAAGGGGGGCGCTGCGGCGTTCCTCGGACACCACCCCATGGGCCCCTAAGGCCAGGGCGCTCCGGATCATGGCCCCGTAGTTCCTGGGGTCGGTGATGCCGTCCAAAAAGACCAGAAGGGGCATCTCCCCCCGGGCTTCCGCCAGGGAGAAGGCCTCCTCCAAGGTGGCGTAGCGGGGTTCCTCCACTTCCGCCGCCAGGCCCTGGTGGTGGGTGGTCTTTAGGAGGGTGTCCAGCTCAATGCGGGGCACCAGGGTATACTCAGCCCCCAGCCTCTCCAGCTCCCTTAGAAGCCAGGCCTCCACCCCCCTGGCCACCAGGACCCGCCGCACCCGGCCCTCCTTCAGGGCCTCGAGGACCGGGTTCCTCCCGTAGATCCACATGGCCTTAAGTTTACGACCCGGTATGATGAGGGCGAAGGAGGCGAGCCATGTACAAAAGCATCCTGATGCCCACGGACGGTAGCCCCTGTAGCCTGCAGGCCCTGGAGCATGGCCTTTCCCTGGCCAAGGTCCTGGGGGCCAAGGTCCACTTCCTCTACGTGCTGGAGAACCCCGCCCAGGCCATCTGGATTGCTCCGGAAAGCGTTCCCTATGGCCTGGAGCTTCTGGAGGACCTGAAGAAGGCGGGGGAGGAGGCCATCGCCAAGGCCCTTAACCTGGCCCAGGAAAAGGGGGTGGAGGCCACGGGGGAGGTGAAGGAAGGGGTGCCGGTGCCCACCATCGTGGAGGCGGCCAAGGGGTTTGACCTCCTGGTCATGGGCACCCATGGGCGCACCGGGCTGGACAAGCTCCTCTTGGGCTCGGTGACCGAGGGGGTCTTGCACCGGGTGGGGATACCCGTTCTGGTGGTGCGGTGCCGTTAACCCCACCCTGCCGCAAAGCAGGGCGAAAGCCCGGGCCATGAGGATGCGGTTCCTTAGCGTTTTCGTCTCCTCCAGGCTTTCCCCGGATGACCCCGGGTACGCCCGCCTGGTCCGCTACGGGGAGGTTCTGGCTGAGGAGGGCTTCGGCCTGGCCTGCGGAGGGTACCAGGGGGGGATGGAGGCCTTGGCCCGGGGGGTAAAGGCCAAGGGGGGTATGGTGGTGGGGGTTACGGCCCCCGGCCTTTTTCCCGAACGCAAGGGGCCAAGCCCCTATGTGGACTTGGAACTTCCCGCCTCCTCCTTGCCCGAGCGCATCGGGCGGCTTTTGGACCTGGGGGCGGGGTACCTGGCCCTTCCCGGGGGGGTGGGTACCCTGGCGGAACTGGTGCTGGCCTGGAACCTCCTCTACCTGCGGCGGGGCCTGGGCCGGCCCCTGGCGGTGGACCCTTACTGGCTTTCCCTCCTCAAGCCCCACGGGGAGATCGCCCCGGAGGACCTGGCCCTTTTGCACCCCGTGGCGGACGAGGAAGGTTTGCGGCGGTTTCTAAGGAGCCTATGAGGGAAACCCTGGTGGTGTACGTGCCGGACCTGGGCCAGGGGGTGAGCTTCTACCAGGCCCTGGGCCTGGCCCTCGAGGAGCTGATCCCAGAAGGGGAGGCCCTTCTTGCGCCCCTCGAGGGGCCCCTTCTCCTCCTGCGCCTGGGAAGCGGGGGCGTGGAGCCGGGGCCCAACCGCCCCCGGCCCGAGGGGCACGGCTTCGCCCGGGTGGGGGTGGAGGAAGGCCGCCTGGTGTTTTTGGTGGAGAACCTGGAGCACGAAAAGCTTCGCCTTTCCAAGTATGGCCTTCCCTTCCGCGAGGCGGGGGAACACCTCCTCCTCTTTGACCCGGGGGAGAACCCGGTCTTGGTACGGGAGCTTCCCCCGGAAAAACGTCCCTGACGGAGGCGTATGAGGCTTTGGCTTTTGGATCTGGACGACACCCTTCTTGTGGACCACCGGGTGAGCGAGGAGGTGTTGGAAGAGCTGGGTCGGGAAGTGGGGGTGAAAGGGCTTCCCGAGGGGGTGCGGCGGAAGGCGGAGGAGTTCTTCCGGCAGGCTCCCTTCTACCCCTGGGCTGAGGGCATCGGCCACTCGGCCCTGGAGGCCCTTTGGGCCCGTTACTCCACCCCGGGGCTGGAGGCCTTGGGGGAATGGGCCTGGCCCTTTCGGGAAAGGGTCTTCCGGGAGGCCTTAAGGGAGCTGGGCGGTCCTGAGGAGCGCGCCCGGGAGCTGGCGGAGGCCTTTTTTCAGGGGAGGCGCCGCTATCCCCTTTTTCCGGAGGTGCCCGAGTTCCTGGAGGCCTTGCGGGCGAGGGGGGCTAGCCTGGTCCTCCTCACCAACGGGGTGCCGGATCTCCAGCGGGAAAAGCTTTTTGGGGCCGGTCTGGGAGAGGCCTTTGACCTCTTTTTGGTCTCGGGGGAGGTGGGCCTAGGCAAGCCTGACCCCAGGCTCTTCCGCATGGCCCTTTGCGCCTTTGGGGTGGACCCGGAAGAGGCGGTGATGGTGGGGGATAACCCCGGGCGGGACATCAAGGGGGCCCTTTTAGCGGGCATCAAGGCGGTCTTTGTGGACCGGGGGCACCGCCCCAAGGACCCCCGGTATCCCGCCCACCTGGAGGTGCGGGACCTGAGGGAGGCCTTGGTCCTTTTGTGACCTTCTTCCGGGGGCCTGGCCTCCTCTAGGGTAGGCTTGGGGCCATGCACGAGGCCCTGCTTTTCCTCCATAACCTGGTGCGCTGGTTCGTCCTGGCCTTTGGCCTCCTGGCCCTTTGGCGCCCCGGGGCTAAGGAAGGAGCCTTCTTCGCCCACACCCTCACCCTGCAGGTGGGGCTGGGGCTCATCCTGGCCTTCCTTAGCCCCCTCTTCCAAGGGGCCTTGGCCAATCTGGAAGCGGCGATGCAAACCCCAGGCGAGGCCCGCTACTTCGTGGCCGAGCACTGGGTGGGGGGGCTTGTCGCCCTAGGTCTGGCCCACGCCGGGCTTGCCCAGGCCCGGAAGGGAAAACCCCGGGCCCGGCTCTTCTTCGCCTTGGCCTTGGCGCTCGTAATCCTTTCCATTCCCTGGTTCCGGCCCCTTCTTAGGCTTTAGCCCGGGAGCTCGGCTACCCGGAGGAGGAAGGAGGGGAAGGCTAGGGGGGCGATGTGGGCTCCTGGGACCAGGACCTGGACCTCCTGGTAACCCTCAGGGGAGGGGGAGCGAAACACGTGAAGCCGCTTACCCTCCAGGTCCAGCACCCAAAACTCGAGGACCCCATGGCGGGCATATAGGGGTGCTTTGACCTCGAGGTCATAAGCTAAGGAAGCCTCCGCCACGTCAACCAGGAGGAGGATATCTTCGGAGCCGGGGTGCGCTTCCTGGTAGAGGTTAGGCCGTGGCTGCAAGAGGGCCAAGTCCGGCTGGGGCTCGCTGAAAGGGCTAAGGCGCACAGGATCTTGGACGGCGATGAGGCAGACCCCCTCCATCTCTAGGGGCGTGAAGAGGCGGCGAAGGCGCCGCACGGCGGCGGCATGGCGGCTACCGATGGGGCTCATTTCCCAAACCTCCCCTTCCAGAAGCTCTACCCGGTCGTCTTCCCCCAGGAGGCCCGCTTGGGCCATCCGGTGGAACTCCTCCACGGTGAACCGCTTGCGCACGGGGGTCATGGTCTCATCTTAGGGCGGGGGGCTTTCCCCTAGATAGGCCACCGCGGCGTACCCCACCACCCGGCTTGGGTCATGGGAGGCCTCGGCGCTGGTGGCGTAGGCCAGGAGCTTCGGGCGCCACCCCAGGCTCCTGGCCAAGGCGGTGAGGGTGGCCCAGGGAAGGTGGCCGCAGGCCTCCCCTTGGGCCACCCCTTCCACATCCAGGGCCAAGGCCCTTTCCAGGGTCCTTTGATCCCGCTTTCGGGCCACGGGGTCAGGGTGGTAGTGGGAGAGGTCGCTGGAGGCCACCACCAAATCCCCCTCCCTAAGCTCCGGGAGCAGGGCCTCGGCCACCTCCTTTGGGCTTGTTTCCCCGAAGAGAAGGGGCAGGATAGGCGTACCCGGCAAGGCCACTTGGAGGAAGGGGAGGAGGACCTCGAGGCTATGCTCCTCCAAGAAGGGCTCCTCGTAGGTTAAAAAGGGCGGGCCCTTCTCCATAAGCCTTCTTCCCCCTTCCAGGTCCACCGCCACCTCCCCCAAGGGGGTGGCCCAGGCGCGGTAAGGGTAGAAGGCCACGCCGAAAAAGGGCACAAAATGGCTGGGCCCCAGGAGGAATACCCTCCCCGCCCTTCCCTGCCAGGCGGAAAGGGTCCTAAAGCCCTCCGCCGCCACCCTTCCCGAGTAAACATAGCCGGCATGGGGGGAAAGAAGGCCCCTTATCCCCGGGTCAGGGGAGGACCGGGCTCTTTGTAGAAGCCCCTCCACCTCCTGCCTTAGGCGTTCCGCCTCCTTGGGGTAGAAGTAGCCGGCCACCGCCGGCGGCCTCACCAGGTCCATACCCCAGGAATCCCCCTCCCGCACCCCGGGCAGACCCCCGGGACCTCCCAAAGGGGCTCCACCCGAAAGCCGAGGCGGCGGATGAGGAGCCTGCCGCAGTCCGGGCAACGAGTGGAGCTTCGCTCCTCGTCCAGGACGTTGCCCACGTACACAAACTTAAGCCCTTCCTCCTTGGCGATCTCGTAGGCCCGCACCAGGGTGGTGTGCCGGGTGGGCCTCAGGTCCAGCATGCGGTAGTCGGGATGGGCGGCGGTGAGGTGCCAGGGGATTTCGGGGGAAAGCCCCTTGAGGAATCGGGCCATGGCCCGCACCTCCTCGGGGGCGTCGTTGTAGCCCTCCAGGAGGAGGGTGGTCACCTCCACCCAGACCCCTTGGGCCATCAGGTGCTCGAGGCTCTCCAAAACCGGCTTGAGCCGGGCCCCACAGATCTTCCGGTAGAACGCCTCCGTGAAGCCCTTCAGGTCCACGTTGGCGGCATCCAGATAGGGCCGGATGTAGTCCCAGGCCTCCTTGGTTTCAAAGCCGCTGGTGACGAAGACGTTTTTCATGCCCCGTTCCTTGGCGAGCCGTGCGGTGTCGTGGGCGTACTCAATCCAGACGGCGGGCTCGTTGTAGGTGTAGGCGATTAGCCGCACCCCCAGGGCCTCGGCCTCCTCTACGATGGCCTCCGGGGGCCAGTCCTCCCCGATGGGCCGGTCCAGGTAGCCTTCCTCCGTTACCTTGAACTCCCGGAACTGGGAGATCTGCCAGTTCTGGCAAAAGGCGCAGAAGAGGTTGCACCCCACGGTGCCCAGGGAAAGGATTCCCTCCCCGGGGTGGAAGTGGTAAAGGGGCTTCTTCTCCACCGGGTCCAGGTGAAGGGCGGCCGCCTTGCCGTAGGTCACCAGGTACAGCCTGCCCCCGAAGTTGCGCCTAACCCCGCATTTGCCTGCCTGTCCTGGGGCGATGGCGCAAAAGTGGGCGCAGGCCCGGCACTGCACGTACCCCTTGGGTAGGGGGCGTTTCAGGTCCGCTTCCCTGAGGGTAGCCGTCAGCGTCATTTCATACGCTTCTCATCCCATGATACCACGTTAGGGCTTTAGACTGAATCCGTGCCGCCTTTTCCCCCCAGGGAGGAAAGGGACTTTGCCTCCCTCGTTCCCAAGGAGGTGCTCCGCCGGGGGCTGGCCTACTACCAGGAGGGCCGGGTGCTTAGGGTCTTCCGTGTGGGGGAGAGGATTGTGGGCCTGGTGCAGGGTTCGGCGGAGGTGCCTTACCAGGTGGAGGTGGGACCTGGGCTTGTGGGCCGGTGCACCTGCCCCTATCCCGATTTTCCCTGCAAGCATGCGGCGGCGCTTCTTTATGCCTACGTGGAGGGAAGGGTACCCGACCTTGCGCCCCTTATAGAGGCCCTAACGCCCGATGAGGCCAAGGACCTTTTGCAAAGGCTCGCCCAGATTCCCGAGGTGGCCTTTTATCTGGCGGAGGCCTTAGCCCCAGGGAGGGCCTTTATGGAGGGGGTAAGGCACCTGCGCCGGGCCTTCCGGATGGGGGGAGGGGAGGCGGAGGCTAAGGCCCTCCTCCTGCGCCTGGACCGGGTGGGAAGGGAGGAGGTGGAGGCCTATCTGGAGGTGCTGCTGGAAGCCCCCTTTGACCCGGAGCCCTATCTGAAAGCGGCCTTGGAGCGCTATCTGGCCCTTTCCCCTAGGCTTTCCTTCCTCCTTGGCCTTTACCTGAAACACCCTTCTGAGGCTTTGCGGGAGGCCTTCTTACGGGCGGGAGAGAGGGAGGCGGAGGAAGCCCTCCGCCTTCTAAGGGGGCAGGATGCTTGGGGGCTGAAGCGGGGGCTTAGGGCCGAGCTTCTCTTCCACCTGGGGTGGGTGGAGGAGGGGCTTGCCGCCTTGCGGGAGGGGCTTGAGGGGGTGGAGGACTACCTCCATCTGGTGAACCGGCTCCTCTCCTTGGGGCGGTTGGCGGAGGCCCTAAAGTATGCGGAGGAGGCCCGGGACTGGTTCGGCAAGGACCCCAGGCTCCTGCCCCTTTTGGACCTTTTGGTGGCCCACCGGGGGTTTCCTGAGGATCACAGGGCCCGGTTTGGGGTCCAGCCGAACCTCGAGGACTACCTGGCCTTGAAGGCCAAGCTGGGCCGGGAGTTTTTTGCGGAGCGGAAGGCCCTTCTGCGCCGGGTGCAAGACCCGGCCCTCCTGGCCCGCATCCACCTCTTGGAGGAGGACTGGAAGGCCCTGGACCGCCTGTTGAAGAGCACCCCGCCGGAGGCCTACCCCCGCCTGGCGGAGGCCCTGGAGGAAGGGCTTCCCGAGGAGGCCAAGAGGCTTTACCGGGAGGCGGCCAGGCTCCAGGTGGCCCAGGGAACCCGCAAGGCTTACCAGGAGGCGGCAAGACTCCTCCTGCGCCTTTCCCGCTTGGACCCCAAGGCGGGCAAGGAGGAGGCTTTGGCCATGGTCCTGGCCTACCCCAGGCGGCCTGCCCTAAGGGAGGAGCTTGCCCCCTTACTAGACTAAGGAGTCATTGGGAAAATCTGTCCGAGCGGAGAAGGCCAGAGGCCTACCTCTTTTCCTCGGGCAGGATGCGAAAGGGCTCCTCCTGCCGGCCAGGAAGCCCTCTATAGGGTTCCCCACCCCGCTTGAGGGGTAGTCCACTGCCGCAACAACCCACCAACAGGGAGCGCCTTTGGGAATACACGGCCGTGTAGGTATAGCCATTCTTGCACCGTGTCCAGCATATTTGCTCCCGTTCCTGTTCCACGAAGTGCCCGGAGAACGGAGGCAGGGCCAATATGCACCAGAAGCTAAAGGAACAGTACTCAAAACCCGTGTTTCTCCAAAGGGTATACCGGCACTCGCTGTGCACTATCTCGTCGCACTCCCTTGCCAAGATGGGCAGGAACCAGGAGGAGGGAGGGGTGGAGGGGGCTAGTGGGGGAGTAAGAGATAGCCTGAGGGTTGGTTTGGCCTTAGCCTCAGGTGGATAGCGTAGAGTATTGCAAATATTGCAGCAGCCGGCATGCCTTTGGCGCCTCTCCTCCTCGTAGAAGGGGTCTCCTAGCCGGCGCCCGAGGATATCCTCGTACCAGCAGAGGCGGGAGCACTTCGTTACGTTGAAGCGGCTCAAGCACTGGTAGGGGGTGTGGTCGCCGTAACAAAAAGGAGGTCCTCCGCAGGTGCTTCCCGCATCCGTGCACCGCCAAGGATTGCACCGCTTGATTATCCAGCTGCCCATTTCAGGGCTGGCAGACACCGGGGTGAGGCTTGGGGGAGAGGCAAGAGAAAAGGTAAGCCAGGCGCTTAGGAGAGCGCTCAACAAAGCTACCAGCTTGCCCATAAAATTACCTCCTTGAAAAAGGACTACAAAAAGGGCATATATTCCATCGTAGTACAACCCACATTCCAGCTGGGAAAGGTCTTTCGGGCACTCCCCCTGTGCCAACCCTTTTTCAAGGACAAAACCCCACGGATCCGCGAAAATGACCCCATGGACCGTTTTCCCTGGGTGGAGGTCTTCCGGGGGCTGGCCATCTTGGAGGTGGTCCTCCACCACGTGACGGGCCGTTTCCTGCGGGAGCTTTCCCCGGGAAGTCTGGAATGGCACTTCCTGGCGGCGGCGAACCGCACCCTGCACTTTGCCGTGCCCGCCTTCCTCTTCATGACCACCCTGGTCCTGGGGGCAAGCTTCCTAAGGGAGTTCCGCCTGGGTCGGTACCTTAGGAACCGCGCTTTGCGCCTTCTTTGGCCTTACCTCCTCTGGAGCGGGGTGTACCTGGCCTTCCGTTACTGGGATTACGGCATCTTCCAGCCCGAGCGCCTTCTTCACCAGCTCCTTTGGGGAAAGGCCTACTTTCACCTCTACTTCCTGGCGGTGGCCCTGCAGCTTACCCTTCTCCTCCCCCTTTTCCTCCCTCTCCTCAGGCGGAGGCCCCACGGCCTGGTGTTCCTCCTTCTAGGGGTAGGGCTCGCCTTGGGGGTTTACTTCCTGAACCGCCACTACCGCTTTTTGCCCTACCCGGGAAGCTTCGTCCTCTGGTACACCCCGGCCATCGCCTTGGGGCTTTACCTGGCAAGCCGCCTCGAGGTTCTACCCCGCCTTCTCCGCTTTTGGCCTATAGCCCTTTTGCTGGCGGGAGTGGGGCTTTGGGGGTATCTGCCCCTAGCCTTGGAGGTGCTTAAGCGCCTTCCTGTGAACACCTTCCACTACCAGGCCTTCCACTGGCTGTACACCACGGGCATGGCCTTCCTCCTCCTGGCCCTGGCCTACGCCTTGGCCCGCACTCCCTTGTGGACCCCTGGCCTTTTTGGGCCGGTACTCCTTGCAGATCTACCTGGTCCACCCCATGGTGGTGCGCCTTTTGGAAAAGTACCCGGCCTTTCCCGAGCCCTTGGGCCTTAAGCTCGCCTTTGCCATCTACCTAGCCTTGGCCCTTTTCCTCCCCCTTTCCCTGGCCCACCTCCTGGCGAGGGCCAGGGTATCCCCCGCCCTTTTTGGTCGATGAGGGTCCTTGTGGTTTGGCTCTTGGTCCTGGTCCTGGGCCTGTTCTGGGGTCTGCGGCCGCCAAGCCCTGGGCTGAAGAGGGTGGAGGGGGGTGTGGTCTATGGGCGGGACGGCCTTAGGCTGTTCGCCCAAGTATGCCTCCCGCAAGGGGCCACGGACCGGGCGGTGATCCTGGTGCCCGGGGGGTTTGGTCCCCCTACCGTGGAGATGGAAAGGAGGTGCCGCCTCTATGCGGAGAAGGGGGTGGTGGCCTTGGTGCCCCACCTCAGAGGCCGGGGGAAAAGTGAGGGTAAGGTGACCGGTTGCCTAAAGGAAGCCGAGGACTTGGCCCTTCTGGCCCGCCTCCTGCCCAGGCTGGGGGTAAGGCGTTATGCCTTCGCCGGTTACTCCTTGGGGGCCTGCGTGGCCCTAAAGGCGGCGGCCCTGGAGGGAAGGGCCAGGGGTGTGGCCTTCGTCATCGGTCCCGTGGACTTTGCCGAGCAGGTGGGGATCCTTAGGAAAACCCGTCCCGATGCTTTAGCGCTGGCAAGAGGTCTTCGGTGGGCTTCCGGAGGACTGTCCGGACTGCTACGTAAGGCAGACCCCCCTGCCCCACGCGGCCCGCCTTGGGGCCCCCCTTCTCATCCTGCAGGCGGGCAACGACCCCCTTATTCCCCCCACGCAGGCCTGCCGCCTAAGGGATGTGCGGGAGGAAGCCGGCCGCAAGGTGCACCAGGTGGCCCTCACCCGGGAAGGCCGTCCCTGGACCCTACCCCTCACCAAGGGCCGGGCCTGCCTCAGGCCCACGGGGTTTGGCCCCTTGGAGGAGGACCATCTGGTCCTCTTCCCCAACCTCCACCATGCGGTGGTTCCCGCCATGGAGGCCCTGGTGGAGCGGTTTGTCCTGGCCTGGCTCCGCTAAGGGTCCAAAAGGGGTATGGCCTGGGCCAGCATCCGTTCAATAAGAGCTTTTAGGGCTTCCGCTTCCTCCTCCGTGTAGGCGTGAACTTCCACAGGAAGGCCCTTGAAGGCCCTTCGCACCAGGCGGTGGAGGTCATGGCGGGTAGGGCCCCGGTAGATGAGGAGAAGGTCCACGTCGCTTCCCGGTAACGCTCGGCCCGTGGCCCAGGAACCGAAGAGGTAGGCCTTTCGCAGGGGAACTTCCGTTCTTAAGGATTCAAGCCCCTCCTTGAGGCGCTCCAGAATCTCCTCCTGGGTCCAAGGGGGGAAGAAGACCTTTACAGAACGCATAGATTTCCTCCGCATGGCTTAGAAGCCTTTCGGCCTCAGGGCGCCGGTAACGCTCAAAGGGGGCTCCTTCGGGGAGGGCATCGGGATGGCGGGTCGGAATATAGGCCTTGTCCAGCTCGCTAGCTCCGTCCAGGAGGGACTCGCTTACGGGGTGCTGCTTAGCTAGCTCCTCCAAAAGGCCCAGCACCGAGGGCCCCCAGGCTACGGCTCCTAGGTGCTGAAAGACGGCCTTAAGGGCTTTTTCTGCTGCTTGCTGGGCAGAAGAAGGCGGCCCACTCGTAAAACCCCTTTTCCAAGGCGAAGCGGGCGTGTTCCAGGTCTCTATAAAGTCCCGGCTTCGCTCCACAAAGGCAGTATAGTCTATCCCGATTGACAAGCCGAGGAGCTTGCCGCATAGTAAACCTTGCGGCCATACCTTGGAGGGTTGGCCGAGCGGTTGAAGGCGGCGGTCTTGAAAACCGCTGTGGGCCTCGAGCCCACCGGGGGTTCGAATCCCTCACCCTCCGCCAAAAGGCTTGGAGAGGTGGCCGAGTGGTCGAAGGCGGCACCCTGCTAAGGTGTTGTACCGGGAAAACCGGTACCGCGGGTTCGAATCCCGCCCTCTCCGCCAAAGGGCCCGGTCTAAGACCGGGCTAAAGTTTTGCCCATGTGGGCCTTGCCCTTGCCCCCTCTAAAGCCCTGCCGCTTCCTGGGAAGGAAAAACCGCTTTCTGGTGGAGGCGGACGTGGGGCCCTTGCACCTCCCAAACTCTGGGCGGATGGCGGAGCTCCTCCTTCCCGGAGCCCCTTGCTTTTACCATCCCAGGCCCACCCGCAAGACGGTGGGCCGGATGGTCCTGGTGGAAAGCCAGGGGGTCTTGGTGGGGGTGGATGCCTCCTTGGCCAACCGTCTCCTGGAGTTGCTTTTGAAGGAAGGGTTTTTCGGCTCCCTTGCGGATCTGAGAAAAGAGGTGCGCTTTGGGGGGGAGAGGCTGGACTTCTCCGCCCGGATTGGGGATAAGGAAGCCCTTTTGGAAGCCAAAAACTGTAACCGGGTGGAGGAGGACCTGGCCCTTTTCCCCGATGCCCCTACCCCTCGAGGGGCCCGGCACCTTAGGCTTCTTTCCGCCTTCGCCCGGAATGGGGGGCTAGCCTATGCGGTCTGGATGGTGCAACATCCCCTGGCCCAGGCCTTTGCCCTGGACCCGGAGGATGGGTTCCTATACCGAGCGGCCCGGGAAGCGGAGGAGGCGGGGGTGAGGCTTCTGGCCTTTCGCGTGCGCCCCGCCTTGGAAGCCCTCCATCTGGAAGGGGAGCTTCCCTGGGTTTGGCTACCCCCCAAGGAGAATCTGGAAGGCCACCATCAGGGCCACGGCTAGGGTGAGCACCGTGGCTACGCCTTCCGCCTTGGCCTCCCTTAGGGCTTCGGGGAGGATTTCCGCCGCCACCATCCAGATCATGGCCCCGGCAGCGAAGCCTAGGCCCACCGGCAAGGCGGGCTTAAAGAGTTCCACAAAGAGAAAGGCGGGCACGGCCATGAGGGGCTGGGGCAGGCTGGAGAACACGCTCCAAAGGGCAGCGCCCAAGACGCTCACACCCCGGGGGATCAAGACCAGGCTGATGGCCAGTCCTTCGGGGATGTTGTGCACGGCGATGGCCAGGGTGATGAAAACCCCCAAGGCCTCCCCGCCCCCGAAGGCCACCCCTACCCCGATCCCCTCGGCGAAGGAGTGCAGGGTCATGATGCCCACCATCATGAGGGCCTTGCGGGCATCCAGGCCGTTTAGGGTACCAAAGCTCACCTCCCGGCCATGGAGGAAGCCATGGGAAATCTGGATAAAGAAAAGGCCCAGCACCACCCCCAAGAGGGTACGGCCCAGGTGGTAGTGCACCCCCTCGTAGATGAGGCCGAAGCTGGCGGCCAGCATAAGCCCAGCGGCAGCGGCGTTGGCCAGGCCTAGGTGGTGGGCAAGGATCCTTCGGGTGAAGACGAAGGGAATGGCCCCTAGACCGGTGGCGATGGCGGTGAGAAGGGCGTACAGGAAGACGGCCCAAGGGGAGATGGATAGAGGTTCCATGGCCTTGATATTACTGCAAGTGATTACTGTTAGCAATAAGCCAATCCCGGACCACCCGGGCCACCGCTTCCCGGTCCCGGTCCAAGAGGAGGTCATGCCCGCTTTCCGGGAAGACCAGGTAGTCCTTTCTTGGGCTTCCCAAAAGGGCGTGGTAGCCCCGTACCCCTGCGGGGGCCACCACCTTGTCCCGGCCCGCCTCGATCACCATGGCCTTGGCCTGCACCCTGGGCAGGACCTCGGGGGTGCGGCGCATTAAGGCCAGAAGCTGAAGCAGGGCCCGGGTGGGGAAGTAGGGGTAGTTGGGGTTCTGCCCTTTAAGCTCGGGGTCCTGGATGGAGTCGGGGCCAGGAAAACGGGGGATGAGCCAGGCCAAGAGGGGAGCCAGGGGGGCAAGGGGGTGCTTGAGGGCCAGGGCTGGGGCCAGGGCCACCAGGGCCTGGGTGGGGTTTTCTGCGGCCAGGTGGGCGGCCAGGAGGGCGCCCATGGAAAGGCCCACCACCCCTCGAGGCTCGGGTAGCTTCTGGTATGCCTCCTGGGCCACCGCCAGCCAGTCCTGCCAGCGCACCCGAAGAAGGTCCTCTGGCCGGGTGCCATGGCCTGGCAGGGCCGGTTGAACCACGGTAAAACCGGCCTCCCGCAACACCCGGGGTAAGGGGCCCAGGGTGAGGACGGGGTGGGAGGTAAAGCCGTGGAGCAAGAGGAGATGCATACCTAAGGATACCCCGCCTGGACGTTGGGGAGGGGGCATGGTAAAACGGGAAGGAATGCTGGGTGAGCCCTCAGGTTATCTCGGCCAACCGCAAGGCTATCTTGAAGGTAACCTTGCAGAGTTTCCCTTCGTGGCCCTGGCGGGGGCTTTGATGAGCACCGGGCGCACGGGAAGGCTTCTGGTCCGTACCCCTTACCTGGAGGGAGAGGTTTTTTTGCGGGGTGGCCAGGTGGTCCACGCCCGGGTCTGGTCAGGGGAAAAGGGCCTGGAGGGAGAGGAGGCCCTGGACCTGCTTTCCGGTCTCAAACGGGCACCCTACCGCTTTGAGCCCGAGGTTTTGCCACCCCACACCACCTTGTTGGGAGGGCTTGCGGTACCCGCCCGCCTGGCGGAGGCCGAGGCTCAGTGGCAGGGGCTTTCCCTACCCTCCGACTGGGGGTACGTCCTGCGTCTGCCCACCAAGGGAGGCCAGGTGGAGCTTGGCCCCGAGGCCTTGCGGGTTCTGGCCCAGGTGGAGGGGAAGCGCATGGTGGAGGTGCTCCTGGCCCCCGGGGTGTTGCGCTTGGCCCGCATCCTGCACACCCTATTGCAGATGGGGGTCCTGGAGGCGGTGCCCTTGGTGGAGGTGCCGCCCGCTTCCCTTTTGGTCCTTCCCATCTACGGCCCTGGGTCAGGGGTAGCCTATGTGGACGAGTCCCTTTACGCCGAGTGGGCCCGGGCCATCCGCCATGCCTTCCGCCTTCGCCTAAAGCGCCTCGAGGCCCTGATGGAAGTGCGGCCCAGGCCCAATATCCCGGGGCGGCTGGGCCTATTGGAGGAGGATCTCAAGCGCCTCCGCCTCAGGCGGGGGGATAGGGTAGAGGTGGTGCCGGAGGTATAGCCATGGATATCCTGACCCTAAACGAGTATCTCAACCGGATCGTATACGGCTTCCCCATGAAGCTTTTCTTTTTGCTGGTGGGAGCTTACCTGGTCATCTTCCAGATCCGCTGGTTTAGCGCCCCCTTGCGAATGATCCGGGTTTCCTTCAGCGAGACCCTGGGGGCCATCCGCGAGCGTACCTATGGCTTTGGCGGCCAGATTACCCCCTTCCAGGCCACCATGGTGGCCCTCTCCGCCACGGTGGGCACGGGGCACCTTTTGGGCATGCTGGCGGCGGTGCTCATAGGGGGTCCGGGGGCGGTCTTTTGGATGTGGCTGGGCTACTTTTTTGGTGCAGGTAGCAAGTTTGCCGAGGCCACCTTGGCGGTGCACTTCCGCCGCCGCTTTGCCGATGGGTCGGTTTCTGGCGGGCCCATGTACTACCTGTACCGGGGTCTTCCCAGGCTCCGCTTTCTGGCCTATTTCTTCGCCTTCTTCGCCGCGGTGGCCGCCTTTGGCATTGGCAACCTCTCCCAGGCCGGGGCGGTGGGGGGGGCTCTGGCCCCTTTAGGGGCGCCACCGGCTTTGGTGGGCCTTTTCCTGGCCCTCCTGGTGGGGGTGGTGCTGGGTGGGGGCATCGTGCGGGTGGCCCGGTTCGCCCAGGTGGTGGTACCCTTAAAGCTTCTCCTTTTCCTGGTGGCGGTGGTGCCCCTATTGGTGCTTTACGGGGCCCAGATCCCCGAGGCCTTGGCCCTGGTCTTCCGGGCGGCCTTCAGCCCGGAGGCGGCCTTGGGGGGAGCGGCGGGCTATAGCCTCTTCGCCGCCATCAACGCCGGGCTGGGCCGGGGCATCTTCGCCAACGAGGCGGGCTTGGGCTCTGCGCCCATCGCCCACGCCCAGGCCCAGGTGGACCACCCGGTGCGCCAGGGCTTCTGGGGGGTTACGGAGATGTTCATAAGCTTCCTGGTCACGAGCCTTACCGCCCTCACCTTCCTCGCCTCCGGGCTTTGGCGGGAGGGGGGGAGTGCGGCCGAGGCCGCCAGCGCCCTCTTCCAAGCCCATCCCCTGGGCGGGTTTATCCTGGCCGTGACCGTGGCGGTCTTCGCCCTAGGAACCATGGTTTCCTGGGGCTTTTACGGGGAAGAGGCGGCGGCCTTTCTCTTCGGCGAGGGGATCCGCTGGCCCTACCGCCTCACCTTTGCCGTCTTGGCCTTCGTGGGGCCTTTGGGGGGCCTCGAGGCCTTCTTGGCCATCTCCGACACCCTAAACGGCTTTATGGCTATCCCCAACCTCCTGGGCCTCCTCCTCCTGGGGCCGGTGGTGGGCCGTTTGGTCTACGGCTTCTTCCGGGGTGAGCCCTGGATACCGCCCCGCTGACCCACGCCCCCAAGGGGCTCTTGCGGGGGCTGGGCCTGGGTTCAATGGAATAGCGCCCGTATGGCCCTTTCCAGCTCTTCCCCCGTTTTGCGGTCCAGGGTGAGCTTGACCTTCAGGGCCACCCGGAGGGCTTCCTCCTCGAGGCTCTCCCGGCTTTGGCATCCCTCCAGCCGGGCTACAAAAGGTTCCGCTTTGGGGCCGAGCCGGGTCTTGAGGAGGCCCACCAGCTTCTGGCAAAGCTCCCTGGCGCCCTCCACGGGCAGGATCAGGCCCCGCTTGAGAAGGGCAGCCAGGATGACGTAGGCTTCCTCTCCCAGGCCGCTTTCCCGCATCACCTCCTCCTCGGTGCGCCGACCGTCGCAGAGGGTGTAGACCCGCCACTCCTCGGGGGTGGGCTTCCAGTCGGTCTCCGGAGGGTTGGGGTTACGGCGGAAGACCATGGCTACAAGGAGGCCACGATGGCGTCCACCAGGCGCAGGACCAGATAGACGAAGACCGCTCCCAAGAGGAGGATCAGGGAAAGCAGGAAGAGGAGAAGGCTACTGGGCTCGCTCCAGGTGAGGATCAGGACCACCAGGTAGGCCACGGCGAAGAAGACGATGAGCCCTAGCATCTGCCCGCCCCTTTCTCCCATGACCCCTCCGGGGATGGCCCGCTTCAGCCGGAAGCCGTAGAGGACGTTGTACGCCATTACCAGGAGACCTGCCAACAGCAAGAGCTTTTCCATGGCTCCATTTTAGCTGCTCCATTCCCGGATAGGTATAAGCTCACCCCCCTCAACGCTTTTGCGCACGGGGCGGTAGCGGGTGTCGAACCAGATTTCCAAGACTGCCCGGTCCAGGCTTTGGGGGGCCACGATTTCCTTGCGCACGTAATAGCCTCCCTCCACGGGGCTTATCTCCGTGGCTTTGGAGAGCCTGAGCTCCACCACCTCGCCGCTTTTTGTGCGCACCCGGACCCGGAAGGCCAAGGAGCCTTCGGGCTTCACGTGGGGGTCTTTGCGAAGGAACCACACCTTAGGCCTCCTTTAAATCCGCCACCCGGGCCCCTGTGAGGGCCAGGAGCTCTCCGGGGGTCAGGGAGAAGAGGGTGTTTGGCGTACCCCCTGCGGCCCAGACCCGGGGGTAAGCCAGAAGGTCCTCATCCAGAAAGGCGGGAAGGGGGGTTGGGTGCCCCACGGGGGGTACCCCGCCGATGGCGTAACCGGTAAGGAGGCGCACCTCCTCGGGGGTGGCCCGCCGGAGGGTCTCGCCCGCCGCCCTTTGGGCCTTGGAGAGGTCCAGGCGGTTTCGGCCGCTTACCAGAAAGAGATAGGGCCTGGTTCCCACAAAGATCAGGCTTTTTACGATCTGCCCCACATGGGCTCCCACGGCCTCAGCGGCCTCTTGGGCGGTGCGGGTGGAGGCGGGGAGCGCCACCACCCGCAGGTGGGCGTACCCCTTTTCCTCCAGGGCATGCTGTACCCTTTTTGCGGAAGGGGGAAGGCTCATAGGGCGTAGAGGAGTTCCGCCAGGAGGGCGGTGCGCCTGGGGATCTCCGAGACCACCACGTACTCGGTTTTCTGGTGGGCATCGCCCCCCAGGAGGCCGAGGCCATCCAGGGTGGGCACCCCCAAGGCGGCGGTGAAGTTCCCATCCGATCCCCCACCCACCCGCCCTGGGCGCAGGGAGAGGCCCAAGGCCTCGCCGATGGCCCTAGCCTTCTCAAAGAGGGCCAGGCTTTCCGCGGTGGGCTCCATGGGGGGGCGGTTTAGTCCCCCAGAAAGTTCCAGCCTAGCCCCAGGGAGGACAGGGGTCAGATGTTTTAGGCTTTCCTCCACCCGCTTCACCTCCTCTAGGGTCCAGGCCCTGAGGTCGATTTCCACCCAGGCCTCCTCCGCCACCACGTTGCTCACCGTACCCCCCGCCACCACGTTGGGGCCTAAGGTGGTGCCCTTCTCCCGATCCTCGAGGGCCGCCACCCTCACGATCTGATGGGCAAGCTCCAGGATGGCGTTCACCCCCTTTTCCGGCTCCACCCCCTGGTGGGCGGCCTTGCCCAGGGCCTTAAGGCGGTAGAGCCCCACCCCTTTTCGGGCCACCTTGGGATCCCCTTCCGCCGTGGGGGGCTCCAGGACCAAAACGGCCCGGGCCTTCTTCGCTGCCGCCTCAATCAGGGGCCGGCTTTCCTTGGAGCCGATTTCCTCGTCGGGGGTAAAGAGGATTTCCAAAGGGGGAAGCGTCCTTCCCGTGGCCTCCGCGTGGCGGAGGGCATAGAGCAGGGCGATAATACCCCCCTTCATGTCGTAGACCCCGGGGCCTACCGCCCGGTCCCTTTCCAGGCGGAAGGGCTCGGGGAAGCTTCCCTTAGGGTGGACGGTGTCGTAGTGGCAGAGGATGAGGACCGGGGCCCCATCCCCTTCCCGCTTCAAAAGGAGGATGGGGCCTAGGGGGGTATCCTTACGGGAAAGCCGCCCCTGGAGAGGCCCGAAGGCCTCTTCCAGGAAAGCGGCCGCTTCCTGAAGGCCCTTCGGGTCCTTGGAGGGGGATTCCCGGCGCACGAAGGCCTCGAGGTCCTTTAAAAACTCGGGTAGCTTTGCCTGCATCCAGGCTAGGGTTTCCATGGGCCCATTATGACCTAACCCTACGGGGCCTGGTGCCTCTGAACCTGGACAGACACATGTGAGACGCCAGATGGAATAAAAAGAGGGGAACCGACCCGTTG